>NZ_VCDP01000005.1:0-139970 GCF_033949345.1 Xenorhabdus littoralis | reverse complement strand
AATCAACGCAACAACACTCAAAATAGCTGCCGTACCATAGAATATCCATTTACCGGCAGGTATATGAATTTTAAGATCGTGCATTCCGTGATGGATACGGTGCAATCCACACCATAGTGGCAGGCTGATCATCAGCAGCAAAAAGATACGACCAATAAAGCTCTGGCAGAATGTCAGGATGCGTTCATAAGAAAGTGCGTCTGGTGCCAGACCGAGTGGCAGCAAAATACCCAGCAGCAAAATAATTGCAGGGCCAACAATGGCGCTCCACATCCCACCGGCACCAAACAGACCCCAGAAAATCGGTTCGTCGGAACGCTTAGGTACTTGATTCATCAGATCCTCCTTTAGGGGTTAGAAAAATAGTGCGACAGAGAGAATCACGGCAGTAGCAATAATTGTGACTGCCCACAGCAACTTGATAATTGGCCCCGGTGCCATTTTCTCATTTTTGACGATGATATTAAGAGCCTTCGGAGCCAGTTCAAACCACGTTTTCGTATGCAATAAAGCCGCCAGTAGTGTGATGATATTAATCAGCAACACAGCGGGATTCTGCAAGAAAGAGACAAATCCCGCCCAGCTTTCAGGGCCGCTTTTCAGGGCAAACAGACCGTAAAGTACCAGCAGGCTGAACCAGACGGTGGGGACGGATGTTCCTTCGCGCAGTATATAAAAGCGATAAAAACCGAGCTTATGCCACCAATTAGATTTCATACCGCGCACATAAGGTTTACGTTTTGTCGTCATTACTCTCTCCTCCCTTATTGTGGTTTCAGCATAGAGATAAGGAAATCTTTGGCGCTTTCTGCCTTGCTCTGCTGAATGGCACCCGCCGGATCAACATGTTTCGGGCAAACTTCAGAGCAGTACCCCACAAAAGTACAAGACCAGACTCCGTTATCACTATTGATTTGTGGCATACGCTCTTTCTTGCCATTATCGCGGTTATCAAGGTTGTAGCGATGTGCCAGTGTGATCGCGGCAGGCCCGATAAACTCAGGATTCAGACCAAATTGCGGGCAGGCGGCGTAGCACAGCCCACAGTTGATACAGCCCGAAAACTGATGGTATTTTGCCATTTGGGCAGGTGTCTGCACGTTAGGGCCATCGGCAGGTTTGCGGTCATTGCCGATAATATAGGGTTTGATAGCTTCCAGACTCTCAATAAAGTGCGTCATGTCCACAACCAAATCCCGCTCAATCGGGAAATTACCCAGCGCTTCAACTTTCATTCCTTGGGCATAATCCCGCAGGAAGATTTTACACGCTAATTTGGGCACACGGTTCACCATCATGCCGCAAGAACCACAGATCGCCATACGGCAAGACCAGCGGTAGGAGAGATCCGGCGCGAGATTATCCTTAATGTAGCCCAACGCATCCAGCAGTGAGGTCTGCTCATCATAAGGCACGTCATACGTGACGAAATGAGGTTCACTGTCAATTTCCGGGTTATAGCGCATGATCTCCATTTTCAGATTTTTCATCTCAGCCATTCTCCTGCTCCTTCTGTTTTTTCTCTTGTGCTGTCGCTTCACCACCGTATACCCGCTTCGCTGGTTGAGATTTGGTGATCTTCACATCACTGTATTCCAGACGAGGAGCGCCTTCAGGGTTATAAAAAGCCAGTGTATGCTTCAGGAAATTTTCATCGTCACGTTCGGTACAGCCTTCATCAAGTCGCTGGTGGGCACCGCGTGACTCTTTGCGGTTGATTGCAGAATGCGCCATACACTCAGCCACATCCAAACCGAATCCTAATTCAATGGTATAGAGAAGATCGGTATTGAATACGCTGGAACGGTCACTAATTTCGATATGCTTGAATCGCTCTTTCAGTTCAGCAATTTTGTCGATGGTTTTCTGCATCAATTCTGGAGTACGGTAAATACCGCAGCCTTCTTCCATTGACGTTCCCATCTCATCGCGGATTTTCGCCCAATTCTCACCGCCTTTCTGATTCAGCAGCTTGTTGAGCTTATCTTCGATATCACGAGCCTGAGCATTTAATATGCTGTCATTGGCTGGTTTAGTTTCCGGAATCTGTTTGGCTGCTTCTTCTCCAGCCAGACGGCCAAAAACAACCAGTTCAGCCAGAGAATTAGAGCCGAGGCGATTTGCACCATGCAGGCCAACAGAAGAACACTCCCCGATAGCGAACAGCCCCCTGATTCGGGTTTCACCTCGCTGATTAGTCTCGATCCCGCCCATCGTGTAATGCGCAGTCGGGCGGACGGGGATGGGTTCTTTGACCGGATCAACACCCACATAGGCTTTTGCCAGTTCACAAATAAACGGCAGACGTTCGAGCAGTTTTTTCTCACCCAAATGGCGTAAATCCAAATACACCACATCACCGCGTGGCGATGCGATGGTGCGACCCGCCCGCCATTCATGCCAGAATGCCTGGGAAACTTTATCGCGTGGTCCCAATTCCATATATTTGTTTTCAGGATGTCCGAGAGGTGTTTCTGGCCCCAATCCATAATCCTGTAAATAACGATAGCCATCTTTGTTCACCAGAATCCCGCCCTCACCCCGGCAACCTTCTGTCATCAAAATGCCGGAACCGGGAAGACCGGTTGGATGATATTGCACAAATTCCATATCGCGTAAGGGGACGCCGTGGCGGAACGCCATTCCCATGCCGTCTCCGGTAACAATCCCGCCATTGGTATTGTAACGGTATACGCGTCCTGCTCCTCCCGTTGCCATAATGACTGCATTGGCGCGAACTTGAACTTTTGTTCCTTCCATCATATTCAGAGCAACCAAACCACGAACTTGACCTTCATCTACCAGAATATCGAGGACAAAATACTCATCAAAGCGCTGAATCTGAGGATATTTCAGGGAGGTCTGGAACAACGTATGAAGCATATGAAAGCCGGTTTTATCGGCGGCAAACCATGTGCGTTCAATTTTCATCCCCCCGAAACGCCGGACATTCACGGAACCATCTTCCTTGCGGCTCCAAGGACAGCCCCATTGCTCCAGTTGGATCATTTCTGTCGGGCAATGTTTGACGAAATACTCCACCACATCTTGCTCACACAGCCAGTCACCGCCGGATACCGTGTCATTGAAGTGAAAATCATAAGAGTCATGTGATTGAGTGACTGCGGCCGATCCCCCTTCTGCGGCCACGGTATGGCTACGCATAGGGTAAACTTTTGAGATCAAGGCGATTTTGAGCTGAGGATTGGCTTCAGCGGCAGCGATTGCTGCCCGCAGTCCTGCGCCACCGGCTCCGATAATCGCAAGGTCGACATTGACGGTTTGCACTGTGCTTCTCCATTGTTCCAGTAAAAAAATTTTCTTGCCGAACCAAATGTTGAAGGTAATTTTCTATGCCTTAACGATTTAGGGGCAATATCTATTACTTTTTGTCAGGTTTTAAGTATAACGAATTCTCAAGAAGGGAAACTTGATATAAATGCATGTTTTGCAGGATTTCACCGATAGAGTGTGATTTGAATCTCATTTTACCCTCTCGAATACTGCTTCATATTGAATACTAATTCATAACATGAAAATAACTTTATCGGTTTTATTGATATATGAATGGCAATAAATAAATTATGCATGACCTATTCTTAATATGACGCTCACTCAGTTTTATGACGTAAAAATTATTATATCAAATATTAGTCTTGGTGATGCAATAAATAATTCCGGTTCATTTATAATGAATAACCTAAATACTTTTAGTCTATATTTTTATGAGGAGATGATTTTTATTTTTGAATTAAAATCACTAAAAGTATTAGATTAATATTTAAATGATATTTGATTTACCTTTGGTGCCTTATGGTTTACATGTGAAATAAAAACCAAGAAAAACTATTTTTATTAATTAAATCAACCAAGTAAATATGTAAGTTAATGTTTATATTTATTTTACATAAATACAACAAACTCTATGATTAAATTTCATGACTCTGATGTTTTATTAAAAAAAAATTATGGCACTGAAATAATAAATTGCTAAAAACTTTTATTTATCATGTATCTGTATTAACCCTTTCAATTTACTAATGTGCTGTATCATAAATATCTACTTCCGGTTTAATAAACTATCTGATAAATACTAATTTCCTCTCATTCTATAATCAGAACTCATTTCATATTTGGGTCGAATATTAAACAGAAAATTAACATTTGGAAGTAATAAAAATGAAAAATACAAATGAATTGATCCCATTAAAGATCATTGCCTCTGGGACTGCTTTACCTGAACACAAGGTGTATTCATCCGATTTAGATTTGAAATTTAATAAACCGAATGGTTTTGTACAAAAACGTTCAGGAATTGAATATCGCTACCATTCTGATTATGAAGCGTCTCAGGCTAAATTGGCCGTAGCCGCATTACATGATACCTTGCGAACACATCAAATCCCGCCGGATTCCATTGATCTCCTGATTTCAGCCTCTGCAATCCCTATTCAGGCTTTACCTTATTCCGCCGCACATATTTTAAAAGAGAGTCAGTTAAAGGCTGGAACCGCCTGCTTTGATATTAATTCAAGCTGTGTCAGTTTTATCTCGGCCTTGCATGTTGCAAGTGGATTATTGGCGGCTAATCAGTATCGGCGTATCGCCATTGTTTCTGCGGAAATGGCTTCTCGTGGCATTGATTGGTCGCATCAAGAATCCTCCCTTATTTTTGGTGATGGCGCGGCTTGTGTGATCGTTGAAAAGGGGAATGGACAGAGCGGAATTGTGACTTACAAACATGAAACTTATCCAGAAGGCCTTGAGTTATGTGAGATCCGGGCAGGGGGAACCCGCAAGAACCTTCGTACAGGTATGGAAGACAGTGACTTTCTGTTCCAGATGCAGGGTAAGCCGTTATTTAAACTGACTGCATCATTAATTGAAGATTTTACCAAACGCGTACTTGCCAGTGCTCATTTGACCATGTCTGAAATTGATACCGTCATACCCCATCAAGCCAGTCATTTAGGGTTGGAACATATCCGCAAACGACTGAATATCAGTGATGAGAGATTTGTGAATATCTACCGTTATCGTGGTAATCAGGTCGCCGCTTCAATTCCAAGTGCTCTGCATGAAGCGATTATGACAGATCGTTATTATGACCGTGAATACGTGATGTTGCTTGGTACAGCGGCAGGACTTTCATTGAGTGAGATGATTTTGAAACCATGAAAATTCTTGTAACTGGGGCAACAAGTGGCTTAGGACGTAATGCTGTTGATTACCTGTTATCGCGTGGGGAGACAGTTGTAGCCACCGGGCGCGATCAACGGGCAGGAGAGGTATTGACTCAATTGGGTACGGAATTCCGTTGTGCTGAGCTGGCAACGTTAACGGTGGATAAGGCAATTGAACTGATGTCAGATTGTGATGCAGTCTGGCATTGTGCTGCTAAATCTTCCCCTTGGGGTGATCCTGATGAATTTGAATGCATCAATCTGACAGCGACTTATATGCTGGCACAAGCAGCGGGAATATGCGGTATTCAGCGATTTATTCATATCTCTACCCCTGCCGTATATTTTAATTTTTCACACCAACATAATATTACTGAAAATCAGCGTAGTCAGTGTTTTGCAAATGATTACGCACGAACGAAATTCTTGGCGGAGGAGTGCATACTCCAGCTTATTCAGCGTTACCCTGAGACAACGTATATTATCCTGCGTCCCCGTGGTCTGTTTGGCCCGCATGACCGAGTGTTGTTGCCACGTTTGATGACACAAGTTAAAGCGAGTAAGGGAACAATGGTTTTACCTGCGGGCGGGAAGAATGAGTTGGATCTCACCTATGTCATGAATGTCATTCACGCCATGTCCTTAGCGACCCATCGTGAAGGGTTACAAAGTGGATCGATATATAACATCACCAACCAGCAGCCTCAGCCGTTGGCGAAGATATTAGGGCAGTTATTTGACGAGATGCAGTTTGGATATCGGATCAAAGCATTGCCTTATCCACTTTTATACGGGTTTGCGGCTATGTTGGAGGGTATTGCGATGATTACTCAAAAAGAGCCGTTATTGACTCGTTATAGTATTGGGGCAGCCTATTACTCCATGACACTGGATAACTCAAAGGCACGGGAAGAACTGGGATATTCACCGGTTTATACCATAGAAGAAGGTATTCATTTAACCGCCAATTGGTTAAAGAAACTAGACGAATCGGTTGGTTCACATGGTTAAGATGCGTGTATTTGAAGCGGGATACTGCACCCATCCTGGCTGCATGGCACTGAAAGGTGCCAGCTTTCGCGTATGTAAATTTCCGGCCCGGGCATGGTTGCTGGAATGCAACGACAAGCGCTGGTTGCTTGATACCGGATATGCCAGCCATTTTTACGATCATACCCGCAGTGGGGTTATTCGGTTATACCGCACTGTCACGCCGGTCTATTTTGACACTAAAGACTCATTGGTCATGCAACTGAAAGAGGAAGGCATCCGGTCGCATGATATTGATGGCATCATCATTTCCCATTTTCATGGTGATCATATTGCCGGACTGCGGGATTTTCCGCAGGCCAAATTTATTTGTTCGGGTGAGGGCTGGCAGCAAACGCGCAATTTGCGTGGTATTGCCGCATTGAAACGGGCATTTGTCCGGGGATTAATACCGGAGGATTTCGAATCCAGAGTCAGTTTTTATGAAGGATTTGAAGCCTGTTCTTTGCCAGAAGAGCTAGCGGTATTGGGAAAAGGTTATGCCGTGCCAGAGAGCCAGAAACAGATGTTTATTGTGCCGTTGCCCGGTCATGCGGCGGGGCATCTTGGCCTTTGTGTATTAACTGAACAAGGATGGGTGTTGTTGGCGGGAGATGCTGCATGGTCTCCGAGTAATTATCGTGAATTGCGCGGGCCGGCAAAGTTGGCAAATCTCATTATGGATGACAGCCGAGCTTATTACGAAACATTGAATAAACTGCATCAACTTGACCAAAAGCAAATTCCCATCCAGCTATGTCATGAGGGTGATTTGTAATGATACTTAAAACACTTTGGTATTACTGGCGCGCGAAGAAACTGTGGAAATTTTCTGACCGAGAGCAACTTGAACAGCACCAATCAAGAGAGTTAGCGGCATTT
This sequence comes from Xenorhabdus littoralis, assembly GCF_033949345.1. Taxonomy (NCBI): domain Bacteria; kingdom Pseudomonadati; phylum Pseudomonadota; class Gammaproteobacteria; order Enterobacterales; family Morganellaceae; genus Xenorhabdus; species Xenorhabdus littoralis. The sequence goes on along the minus strand of NZ_VCDP01000005.1, from coordinate 132,876 downwards.
CGGCGCAACATACTGTCGAAAAGCCCTTATTTTTCTCCCTATGGTGATTCGCCATTGGCGGAATATCCACTGATGAACAAAGCCATCATGATGGAAAATTTCGACCGAATGAATACTGCGGGGCTTAAGCGTGATGAACTCTTGGAATGCGCACGGCTGAGTGAACAGTCACGAGATTTCAAGCCGATGGTGGGTAAATTCAGCGTTGGGATGTCGTCCGGCACGTCAGGACAACGTGGTATTTTCGTCATCAGTCCTAAAGAGCGGAGCATTTGGTCAGGGATAATGCTTGCTAAGATGCTGCCAAACGGCTTATTTCATGGTGAGCGGGCCGCATTATTTTTGCGGGCGGGAAACAATCTCTACGACAGCGTCCAGAATCGTTGGATATCTTTCCGTTTTTTTGATCTATTCGCCGATTTTAATCAGCAGGTACAAGCGCTGGTGGAATACCAGCCGACAATCATTGTTGCGCCCGCGCAGATATTGCGGGCATTGGCATTGAAAATCCAACAGGGTGAAGTGTCATTATCACCTGCTAAAGTGATTTCAGTGGCTGAAGTGCTGGAGCCACAAGATCGCCAGTTATTGGAGAGTGTATTCAGGGATGTGGGGGAAATCTATCAGGCAACGGAAGGTTTCTTAGCGTGTACTTGCTCGCATGGGACGCTGCATCTTAATGAAGAATTTCTCCATATTGAGCCAAAATGGATCGATAAATCACGTTTTAGTCCGATCATTACGGATTTTACGCGAGAATCTCAGCCAATTGTACGCTATCAGCTTGATGATATCCTGATCGTGAAAGAAACCCCGTGTGCTTGTGGTAATCCGGCATTAGCGATAGAACGTATCGAAGGGCGCAGCGATGACCAGTTGATCCTGCCTGCGCATGATGGGAAGGATGTGAGTATTTTCGCAGATCCTTGCTCACGGATCATCGCCAATACCTTGCCGTTGACGAGCGATTATCGGCTGACGCAAACGGACTTGCGGCTATATCTGGAAGGGGATTGTGATATTGCGATCCTGCAAAAATGCCAGTCAGCACTGACGGATTATTTTGCCAGGCAGGGCGTTGATATTGCTAAAATTGAGTGGCAGTGCGTTTCGCAGACGATCTTGCCGGATCTGTTTAATAAACGCCGTCGGATTATCAGGAAAAAGGGATAGTCTGGGAGAGATACGTAATTAGCATAGGAGCGCATTCGTGCTGAAGGCAGGAAGAGCAGATTGCGCTTTTTTATTTTGGTATGGAGATTAAGAAGACCGAGATGAAATGAAATTAGTAGTGATAGCGACATAGTACAATAATAATTGAAGTATCTGTCACCTTATAAACTAAACGATGTTCACGATCAATCCGTCTAGACCAATATCCTGACCAATTATGTTTTAAGGGCTCTGGATCACCCAGTCCATCAAAGGGTTGTCGTTTGATGTCTCTGATAAGAATATTAATCCGTTTTAGGATCTTTTTATCGGTTTGTTGCCAATAAAGATAATCTTCCCATGCTGTTTCTGCCCAAGATAAAATCATTCTTCCAATAAGCCCTTTTCAACGATTTTACCATTTTCCACTTCTGCAATTGCTTGATTTAAACGAGCCGCATTTTTAGGACTTGCCATCAAATAGGCCGTTTCTTCATAAGCCCGAAAATCTTCCAAACTGAGTACAACCGCAGGCTTACCGTTTTGACGCGTGATCATGACAGGCTGATGATCATCATTGACTTTATCCAGAGTGCTGGCTAAATGAGCACGAAATGCTGAATAGCTCATAACATCCATAGTCATTACCTCACAATATATAAGTACTTAACATTGTACAGGCATGCTGTTAATTGCTCAAGTTTTATGCTGACAATATTATTTAGTTGTTTTACTGGGCTTGCCATTAATATTTGAAGCCGGTTCAAATTACCTTCTTTACAACCCAAATTGTTACTAGATCAACGTGACGTACCTGTAACATCCAATTCATTCAGTGCGCTATTTGATGACGGGCTGGAAGCATGGTTACAGGAATTACCACTCCAAGGAATTTGGCAACAGGCGGATTTCAAACGGATTCATAGCGAATTAAGCGCCATACGATCTTTGATCGGCATGCCGCTTATGCAGCCGGTATCCGGGAAGGTGAAGTTTTGATGATGATCCATACTGGCTCACGTGATGTAGGTTTCTACATTGGTCAGCGCTGGGCAGATAAAGCAAGGGCGCTGTGGCCTACTACAGAAAAATATCCGGCATCTGGCTTGTTTGGTTTGACGGCAGATTATACGCAGGAATATTTATTGGCGATGGGCGTAGCAGCGCGTTACGCGTGGGCAAACCGTATTGTTTTGAGTGAATTAGTGCGTGCGGCATGGAAGAAAGTCTTTGCTCAGGATAAAAGCAAGCTGGTTGTCGATCTCTCGCATAATATTATTTTTCCTGAACAGGGAATGAACCTTCACCGTAAAGGAGCAACACCCGCGCGAGTAGATGAGTTGGCGTTGATTCCTGGTTCAATGGGCGATTATTCCTATTTGGTGAAAGGAAAAGGTAATCCGGATTGGTTATGGTCTTGTTCGCATGGCGCGGGGCGTTCAGTTCGGCGTCAGGAAATGCGTGGTAAATTGCCGAATCTCCAGAAAAACAGTCGGTTGCCGTGGCAGTGCATTACATTGAAAAGTGAGCGTTTGCGGGAAGAGGCGCCTGAAGCTTATAAACCGATTACACCTGTGATTGAGATTCAGGAGCAAATGGGACTGATTCAGACTATAGCAAGGGTCAGGCCGTGGATGACTTTTAAGGCCTGATATTTTATCGGGCTTATTATTAACAAAGTGCGGTTGTCAGAGCCGCACCCTGTTATTGCTCATATATTACTCATAGTTGTATATAAACAATATTGAAAACTATTTCGCTGCATCCAGCGCTTGAGCAAGATCGGCAATAATGTCATCGCTATGTTCGATTCCGATAGACAGGCGAATTAAATCGCTGAATACACCTGCTTTTGCCATTTCTTCATCATTTAACTGACTGTGAGTTGTTGATGCAGGGTGGCAAGCCAATGATTTAGCATCACCAATATTCACCAGACGAACTATCAGTTGCAGGGCATCGATAAAACGTATTCCTGCCTCTTCTCCTCCCTTGATACCGAAAGAGAGGATAGCAGCAGGCTTCCCGCCCATATAGCGTACAGCTAACTCATATTCTGGATGTGTCGCTAGTCCTGCATATTTAACCCATGAAACTTGTGGGTGTTGGTCTAAGTACTGCGCAATTTTCAAAGCATTCTCTGTATGGCGTTCCATGCGCAGGGCCAATGTTTCAAGACCCTGTAGAATTAAGAAGGCATTGAAAGGAGATAACGCTGCACCCGTGCTCCGCAGTGGCCCAACGCGGCAACGTGCGATAAAGGCAGCAGCACCAAAATGTTCGTTATAATTTATCCCGTGGTACGAAGGATCTGGCGTGCTCAGAATTGCAAAGCGATCTTGATGTTCCGCCCAAGGGAATTTACCTGAATCAACGATCATTCCACCAATGGATGTACCGTGGCCACCAATATATTTGGTCAGGGAATGAATGATCACATCTGCGCCATGTTCAAATGGACGGCATAAATAAGGGGTTGCGACAGTGTTATCGACAATAAGGGGAACACCGTGACGATGGGCAACGTCGGCCATTGCCTGGATATCAATGATATGCCCGCCGGGGTTAGTGATGGATTCGCAAAATATCGCCTTGGTTTTCCCGTCAATCATGGCTTCAATGGCAGCCAGATCGTTGTGATCAACAAAACGGGTTTCAATCCCGATGCTCGGGAACGTGTGTGCCATCAGGTTATACGTTCCACCATATAATTTTGCAACGGCGACAATGTTATCCCCTACAGTGGCAATGGTCTGAATTGCGTAGGTCACTGCTGCCATGCCAGAAGCAACCGCAAGCGCACCAATACCTCCTTCCAAAGCAGCGACGCGTTTCTCCAGTACATCATTGGTCGGATTCATGATGCGGGAGTAAATATTGCCTGCCACGTTTAAGGCAAACAGATCAGCACCATGCTGGGAATCATCGAAGGCGTAAGATGTGGTCTGATAAATCGGGACGGCAACTGATTTGGTCGTGGGATCAGGTGAATAACCTGCATGGATGGATAGGGTTTCTAATTTCATTGTCATTTCCTTTAGCTAAATCGTTAAGTGAAAAACTGTTTATGTTCGAGACTGACAATCCAAAAGAGTGGTGTATGCGTTTTTATTGATGTGATGATTCAGATTCCTTTGCTGAATTGCTGAGGGACGCCTATTAAAACAAAAATTATGACTAATTTACAAAATGGCAATATGACTGAGATATATCAAAAATAAATATCAATAGATATCAATTTGATATCGACTTTAAAAAAGTATGTGTTTGGTTTTTTTTATACAATATATCTATAAGTGATGGTTATGTAACAGTATTAATAATCCAATATGACTCACACTTGTTGCATTTTTTCTAATTGTCTTACAGATGCTATCTATACTTTAAACGTTCAATGACATAAAAGGTAATTATTGATGATGATGAAAAAAGCGTTTCTTGCAACTTTAGTCGTATCCGGTTTGATATATGGCTCATTTTCTTATGCTGATTCACAGACTGTCGCAGTGGGTTTTGTACAAAGTAAGGTGCAGGATTTTAAACATATTCGCGGGGTAAATCTTCACTATCGTTATGAATGGGATTCACCTGTCAGTATTATAGGTTCCTTTACTTATATGAAGGGCAGTGAAAGCGATAGTGAAAATAATAAGTACAACTCTTGGAAAAGAAATATTGATATGAAATATTATTCATTAATGGCAGGTCCTGCTTACCGCATTAATGATTATGTCAGTATATATGGGTTGTTGGGATTTTCCCATTCAAAAGTTGATGGTTCATTAAACGCAACCTATCAGGGACATAATGGGACAGCAACTTTTCGTTCTGAAAAGGCGAATGGAAAATCAACCAATCTTGCTTATGGTGCCGGAATAGAGGTTAATCCAATTCAAAACCTCAGCCTTTATGCTGGTTATGAAGGATCATATGCGAAATATGGAGACAGTAAAAATCATGGTATTAATGGGTTTAATATCGGCGTAGGCTATCGTTTTTAAAACAAATTCCTGAACTATATGAGATTGTTTTACTTAGATATATTGTATATTAACTAAAATTTCATGCTCATAGAGACAAGGCGCATTCAATATTGAATGCGCCTTTATTTTCTATTGTCACAATTTTATTTTACAACGAATATTAAACTATATTATACCCTTCTGGATATTTTCTTCATTACCCGGACAGTCTCATCATCTCTTTAAATAACGCATAATATACCTGCACTGACTGGATATTTTCTGCATGTATCGGCTATTCGGATCGCTATATTCCACGTAATTATAAATCCCTAATGACTAATTTATTAATGACCCGTTAATTAATTACGCAATGAATTAATTAAATAATACATCGCGTATTCGTCGGCCATTAATCCCAGATAATGACGGTGGGTATAGATAATGGTGGATATATGACAAAAGGGGATCGCTCATGAAGGGTTTAAACAATAAAGTCGCTATTGTCACTGGCGGAGCGACAAAAATTGGTGCGACCGTTGCCAGAATATTGAGTGAATATGGTATTAAAGTCGCGATTTTCGATATTGATCAGGAAGGCGGGAGAAAAGCCGCCAGTTACCAACCGGAATCCATTCATTTCTGGCCTGTCGATATTACTGACGACAAACAACTCTCTCAGGGAATACATGAGGTCATTGCCTATTATGACCGTTTGGATTACCTCATCAATCTCGCGGCAACTTATCTGGATGACGGTGCCGATTCCAGCCGTGAAGCGTGGCTGGCAGCTTTAAATGTCAATGTGATCAGTGCCGTCAAAGCCGCGCAGTTTGCCCGGCCTTACCTCAGAGCTGCGGGAGGCGGCGCCATTGTTAACTTTACCAGCATCTCATCTTCTGTTGCTCAAACGGGCCGTTGGCTCTATCCCGCCTCAAAAGCCACCTTACTGCAAATTACCCGCAGCATGGCGATGGATTACGCGGTAGATCGCATTCGCGTTAATTCCGTTTCACCGGGATGGACTTGGTCACGGGTCATGGATGAGCTGACTCAGGGCAATCGCCAGAAAACTAATGAAGTCGCCGCAGATTATCACTTGTTGGGTCGGGTGGGCGATCCCGAAGAAATCGCTCAGGTGGTGGCCTTCCTTCTGTCTGATTTAGCCAGTTTTGTGACAGGAGCCGATTATGCCGTTGATGGGGGCTATTCAGCTATGGGGCCTGAACAGGCGAAACCTGCCATTCCGCGTCTGGCGGAATAGTGTCCGCGAAGTGTTCCGGCTCCGATATTCCGAAATAAAAGAGGAAAACATTATGCGTCGTATTGCTATCGTAGGAGGTGGTCAAGCCGGACTGCCTCTGGCCCTTGGTCTGCTGGACAAGGGCTATCAGGTGACTGTTGTTACCAATCGCACCCCTGACGATGTTTGCAATGGAAGAGTCATGTCGAGTCAGTGCATGTTCGATTCCTCTTTGCAATTTGAGCGCGATTTAGGATTAAATCGGTGGGAAACACAATGTCCGCCTGTTGAAGGCATTGGTTTTACCGTACCCCATCCTGACATTCCCAGCGAAAAGGCGATTGCGTGGAGTGCCCGGCTCGACAGATACGCACAAGCAGTCGATCAACGAATTAAGATGCCATTCTGGATGGAGGAATTTGCTTCCCGTGGCGGTAATCTGGTTATTGATGATGTGGGTATTATCGAGCTGGAGCGGCTGGCTGCCAGTCATGAATTGGTTATTCTGGCGGGAGGAAAGGGCGAAATTGTAAAATTGCTGGAGCGTGATGCTTCACGTTCTCCTTATGATAAGCCCCAGCGCGCACTGGCATTGACCTATGTGAATGGCATGCTGCCAACGCCTGAATATTCCCGTGTTTCTTTCAATCTCATCCCCGGTGTGGGGGAATATTTCGTTTTTCCGGCCCTGACCCTGAGTGGTCCCTGCGATATCATGGTTTTTGAAGGAATACCCGGTGGGGCAATGGATGGTTGGCGAGAGGTCAGAACACCGCAGGAACATCTGGCCTATAGCAAGCAGATCCTCAAAACTTACACGCCGTGGGAAGCTGAACGGTGCGGGCAGATTGAACTCACTGATGAAAATGGCATTCTGGCAGGGAGCTTTGCGCCAGTGGTCCGCAAGCCAGTGTTGACATTACCTTCCGGCAATAAAATTTTCGGGCTGGGGGATGCGGTAGTCACGAATGACCCACTGACTGGTCAGGGTTCCAATAATGCAACCAAAGCCTGTAAAGTGTATTATGAGGCCATTCTTGCTCACGGGGACCAGCCCTTTACTGCTGAATGGATGCACAACACATTTGAAAAATTCTGGGAATATGGTCATTGCGTTGTGGACTGGACAAACAGCCTGCTGATTCCTCCTCAACCACATGTACTGAATCTATTGGGAGCAGCTCAACACCTGCCGCCGCTTGCGAACACGCTGGCCAATGCTTTCAATTATCCTCCCGTGTTGTTCCCGTGGTGGGAGGACGCCCACGCCTGTGACGCTTATATCCATTCACAGATGACCGAAGAAATCAGAGCCTGAGCGGGGAGTTGACATGATGATGAATATCCCGAACAGTCAGGTTTCGTTGCTTGATACCGAATGGGGCGCAACTGAATTTGGAGCAAGAGCGTTGCGCTCACTTCTGGGGAATTATCCGACAGGCGTTGCGATTGTTGCGACAAGGACTGCTGACGGGCGTAATGTGGGTTTGACTATCAACTCGTTTGCTTCGCTTTCACTGGAGCCGCCTCTGGTTCTCTGGAGTCTGGTTAACCACTCTCCCAATCTGGCCGTATTCCGTGACTGTGAATATTTCACGATCAGCATTCTCGGATGCGATCATCAGGAATTGGCATTGCATTTTGCTAATCCGAGGGTTGAAAACAAATTTCAGGATATTTCGGTGCAGGAAACCCCGGAAGGTATCCCCTCAATTGGCGGAGCGATAGCAACACTGGTTTGTGCCAACCACCAGCAAACCTATCTGGGCGATCACTTGCTGATGATTGGTCAAGTGAAACGTATCGCCAGTATCGAAGGCAGACCCCTTGTTTTTCATGGAGGTGCATTTACCGCACTGCATAACGTTCAGTAAACATAACGTTCAATAAATATGAAAAAAAATCATTCTGTTGTTTTTGTCAGAACATTTATTTGTTGGGAAAACAGTCAGGAGAACATTAATGAAAAGTCCATTGAATGCGTTTGTCACCGCGTTAAATCAGGGAAGTGTGAAGATTATCGATCTCACGCAGACATTAACCCCGGATTTTCCGGCCTTGCAGTTACCCGAACAGTTCGGACAAGTCTGGTCATTCAAGGTTGAGCGTATTTCTCGCTATGACGAGAATGGCCCCGGTTGGTACTGGAACAATTTCAGTTGTGGTGAGCATACGGGAACGCATTTTGATGCTCCGATACATTGGATCAGCGGTAAAGATCATTCAGATAACGCCGTCGATACCATTCCTCCGCATAATTTTGTCGCGCCTGCGGTGGTCGTGGATGCTAGCCAACAGGTAGCGGAAGATCCTGATTGGTTACTGACAGTCGGGTTTCTACAGTCTTGGGAGGATCTTCACGGGCGTATTCCTGTGGGAGCATGGTTACTGTTCAGAACAGACTGGTCAAAACGGGCAGACGATCCGGTTCGTTTCCTCAATATGCATGATGACGGTGCCCATACACCGGGGCCGAGCCAAGAAGCGGTCGAATGGCTGATCCATGAACGTAATATCCGGGGATTCGGGGTTGAAACCATTAATACCGATGCGGGTCAATCCTACGCATGGCCGCTGGCCTATCCCTGTCATACCTTGATGCACGGCGCGAATAAATACGGTTTGCAATGCCTGCAAAATCTCGACTTACTGCCAGCAACCGGCATAGTGCTGATCGCCGCGCCTCTCAAAATCGAAGGAGGTTCGGGAAGTCCGCTGCGTGTTCTGGCGTTGGTCGAATCCAGCTCTGGAGAGGAGTCATGACCGAAACAAAGCCACAAGTGATCATCATCGGCAGCGGGATTAACTCGCTGGTTTGTGCCGCTTTACTGGCGACATGGGGAAAATCCGTCCTGATCCTGGAGCGTAATGCGGTGCTGGGCGGTTGTATTCGCACGGAAGAACTTTTCCCCGGCTATATCCATGATGTGCTCTCTTGTTGGTATCCGTTATTTTTAGACAGCCCTGCTTATCAAGTGCTGAAACCCGCTCTGGAACAGGCAGGCTTGGAATTTATACAAAGTGAATATTCAACCGGATTGGTACAACCAAATGGCAAAGGAATTGCCTTAAAGCGGGATATTCTGACTTCCGCGTCGCGGCTAGATGAAATAGCGGTGGGAGATGGTGCGGCAGTGAGTCGCATGGCACAGCAGATCCTCCACGATGATGCGGCTCTGGTCTTCGGCCTGTTGGGACAAAATCCTTATAGCTCAGGCGTATTAAAACTACTGTTTTCGGAGTGGCGCAAACGCGGTATTGACGGATTGGCGGAATTTGCCAGTCATTCACTGGAAACTTTCCGGCGCTGGGCCGAACGTGAATTACAGTCCGATTTCAGTCGGGCCTTGATCGCCCCGTGGGTTCTGCACACGGGACTGGGACCTGATGACGCCGGCTCTGCCCTGATTGGCAAACTCACTTTTGCTGCTGTGGTGACGGGGGGAATGCCTGTGGTGAAAGGGGGCGGTGTTCGTGTTGTGGAAGCCTTGAGTGCCATCATTGAACAGCATGGCGGTCAGTTTGTCACTCACGCTCAGGTTGACCGAATCATCACGCAGGGAAGAGGGAAAAAACGTCGGGCTTCTGGGGTGATGGTGGCGGGAAAGGTCTATCACGCCAGCGAGACAGTGGTTTGTAATGTCACACCCCAACAGCTTTATGGTCACTTGCTGGATAACGTTCCCGATACTGTCCTGCAACGGGCACAGAGCTATCGTTACGGGCGTGGGGGAATGCAGATCCACTTTGCCTTGAACGCCCCGCCACCGTGGAGCAATCCCGAATTGCGGCATGTACCGCTTATTCATTTAACAGAGAGTATGGAACAGGTTTGCCTCTCCGTGACACAGGCAAACAATGGTTATTTGCCGAGCCATCCGACACTGGGTATCGGGCAGCCAACGGCCCTTGATCCCGCCCGTGCTCCGGAAGGAGGATGGATCTTGTGGGTTCAGATGCAGGACCTGCCCGTACATTTGAAAGGTGATGCATCAGGCGAAATACCGATCCCCGAAGAGGGGAAATGGAATGAAGCCATCCGTGAGGCGGTTGCGGATCGTGTGCAGTCTCGTTTGGAAACCGTCATGCCCGGTTTTTCATCTTCAATCATTGGGCGTAAAGCTTACTCACCAGCGGATTTACAAGCTTTGAACTGCAATCTGGTGGGAGGCGATCCTTACTCAGGTATTTGTTCACCCGATCAATTTTTCTGGCTGCGTCCCTTTGCTTCTGCTCAGGGGACAAAAGCGTATCAAACTCCCGTCAGTAATGTATTTCACATCGGAGCCTCAACCCATCCCGGCCCCGGATTAAGTGGAACTTCCGGCTATCTTGTCGCTCGTCAGCTTGCACGGCGCTGAGTAACTTAGCCATTCATTTAACATCTTATATATCTATCTCTTACCGAGAGGAAAAATGATATGACGATAAAATTCAGGCAATTCATCTATGCAGCGACTCTATCACTGCTGAGTACTTCTGTTATGGCGACAGAAGGCGGTGGAGTCGGTATTTATCCTGATGGTTTGGATAACTACTTATCAGGCGCTTTACCTCCATCGGGTGTCCATGTGCTGTTTTATGGCGGCAATGTTCACTACAACAAGCTCAACGGAAAGAATGGCAAAGAAATTCCCGTTCCCGGATTCAACGTTAACGTGAATGTCCTTGCACCCAGACTGGTTTGGGTGACGGATCAGCAGTTTTTTGGTGGTCAACTGGCTTACCACACGATTGTGCCGTTATTGGATGTCACCGCTGAAGCAGCGGGCAGGCACGACAACAGCAAGGGAATAGGGGACATCACTTTTGGCCCGGCTCTGGGTTATCATCCGGCCCCTGATGTGGGATATGTCGTTGGGTTAGATGTGAACGCACCGACAGGCCACTATTCTCGCAATGATCCTTCCAGTCTGGGGAAAAATCACTGGGCGTTCCAACCTGTCTGGGCGATCAGCTATTTCCCTGCTTACGGCATCAATGCAGATTTAAAAGTGATGTATGATTTTAATTTCCGCAATAAAGAGACTAAAACGACTTCCGGTCAGGCGCTTCATGAGGATTATGCACTGGGATGGGGATTTGGTAACGGTCTGGTTGTGGGCGTTGGCGGCTATGCTTTCCAACAGACTACAAATGATAGCGGCCCAAATTCAGCACAGGGTAAAGCAAGCGCGTTTGGTTTCGGCCCCTCAATTCGTTATGCGAATGACAAAGGTTGGCTGGTTGCACTGAAATGGCAAAAAGACTTTGTCGTAAATAACCGTCCGGCGGGTTCACAAATTTTCCTGAAAGCAGCGATCCCACTTTAATCCTGCTTTAACACTCATGAATTTATCCCTTCATAACCTCCTCCCTGTATAGAAAGATAAAATAACATGATGAGAAATAAAAAACGCTGCTCAGTAATCTGGGTAGCGTTTATTTTTATAAATTAATTAACCAAATAAACAATCATCTTTAGGAGCATCAAATGTGATTATTTTGTTCCATTGATTAGGTGATTACTTGACCTGATTTCACTTTGGTTATATAAGTTTTTATTTTAAAAGATAAAAAACATTCTGGAATTAATGCAGATTTTTATGATGGGGACATAATAGATGTCAACGCTGATCCAATGTAATAGAGTTAACTTTAGTATTAATTCAAAACTGTTATTTAACAACCTTTCTATAACCATTAAAGAAAACGACAGAATTGCATTGGTTGGTTATAACGGCACGGGAAAAACACATTTACTTAAACTATTGGCAGGTATAGAAAAACCAGACGAAGGGTTTATTGAATACGCCAATGGATTGAGACTGGAAATGGTTTCTCAATTTATCGATGACTCGCTGCTTGGGATGAGCTTACTTGAGTGCATTTCTCAAAAAATAAAACAAGTAGATGAATATAGCGATTATAAAGCGGCATCCACGCTATACAGTTTTGGTTTTCAGGACTCTGACTTTTCAACTAAAGTGGCTGATCTCAGTGGCGGACAAAAGACTAAATTGATGTTTGCCATGAGCGTGGTTGTTGAGCCTGATGTCATTTTGTTTGACGAGCCGAGCAACCACTTAGATGCTAATACTCTCAAATTCTTCGAAGATTTTTTTAATAAAAATCTGAAAAGCGCTTTTATTATCGTTTCCCACGATAGAAACTTTCTGGATAACGTGACTAACCAAACCCTTTTCTTACGTGACCAGCAGCTGATTACTTTTTCTTTGCCCTTTAGTCAGGCATTTATCGCCTTGCAGGAAAAAGATGAGGCAGATGCTTTACGTTTCAAAGCAGAAGAAAAAAATATTCGCCGCATACAGGAAAGTGCCAAGCGCTTGGCGCTGTGGGGGAAAATCCACGATAACGAAAAATTTGCCCGAAAAGCTAAATCGATGGAGAAGCGGGTTGAAAAGCTCGAAAAGAGCAAAACCAAGCTTACCGAGGGAGAAACTTACCGATTATCCTTAGATTCCGATACGATTAAATCCAAAAATATGCTGCAAATTGAAGAAAAACAGATTGGCTATCAGCATAACGGGGAGTTCAATTCGTTATTTTCAATTAAGGGGTTATATATTCGACCGGGAGATAGGATTGCGCTTCTGGGCGATAATGGCGTGGGAAAATCGACATTAATCCACACTCTTGTAGAAGCTTATAGACAAGCCAGAAATCTGAGTGATGATCAGGTAGAAAATCTGATTTATGACACCAAAAATATCCCGTTCTCCCCGCAGTGTAATATGGGTTATCTCGATCAGGAACTGGAAAAAATCCCGCTGAACGAATCGATCTTTGATGTGGTAAAAAATAACGCCCCGAATATCGATGACATCGCCTGTAAACAACAACTGATTGCGACAGGGTTTGAATATGCTGATTTTAATAAATTAGTGGGACGACTCAGTGGTGGTGAACGTTCCAGACTGATGTTTTTAATATTGAAACTAAACAAACCTAATTTTCTCATCCTTGATGAGCCAACCAACCACTTGGATATTTTTGGCAAGATGGAGTTGGAAAATGAATTAATTAATAACGAGATGACGATACTGATTACCTCGCACGACAGGGCGTTTATCGATAATGTCGCCAACCGATTTTTGCTGATTAAAAAGGGTAAATTGGAAGAAATAACCTCTAGTGAGGGATATTATCAGTTTCTCAATGAGAAAGTGATTTCGGGTCAGAGAGAAGCGATTAAGGATAAGACGGATTCTCATGACGACGCCAGCGAGCCGACAGTCCGAAAATTAACAAATGAAGAAGAAATCCTTCAGCGTATCGTGGGGTTAGAGCAAAATCTGGCGGAAGATTTGGCGAGGAAACCGAAACATCAAAAGACGAAAAATCAGGAATTATGGAAACAGGAAATTAAGAGACTTTATGAGATATTGGAATAAGTTCACACGGTAGAAACTAAAGAAGAACTAAGAAAAAATAAACAAGTCTGGCGCCCCGAATCAGAGGCGCCAACAATTAAAGGATTTTTTCAGCAGTAGCCGCGTCATGCCAGTCTTTAAACTCAGTTAATAACTGATCGTATAATTGGTCATCTTTTACGGTGGCAAAATTATCGATAGAGAAGAAATCGGTATTATCCAGACGACGATCGGTAAAGTCATCGAGATCTTCCAGAACTCCGTACCTTGATCCACCCAAGCCAACAAATTTCCAAAAAATAGGATAATTTGCTGAACGTCGAATGGCATCCTTAATTTGGCGAGTCTTACTGATACCACCGTCTGTAATAAACACGATATAGACAGGCAGGTCACTGTCTTTAAAAAAGTCGATAATTTCTTCCATGACGGGTGGCTCATTGTTTGCACCACCGAGGCCGGGGAGAATTTCCCATCTGGAACGCTTTAAGGCAGTCTGTATCGTGTCAATATAGCCATCAAGATTATCAAGGGTGACATCCTGATATTTCCTGTGTTTGTCGGCAAAACCCCAGAGATCCATTGAACCGTCATCATCAAATTGCACAGCCAATACCGCAATCCGATCCAGAACAGCCTGAACATTTCCCTTTTTGAACTGACCAGTCATCGATCCTGACGCATCAAGCACAAAAGCGACCCGCGCCTTTATCGATTGCAGCTTGTGCTTATTCAGGCTGACAGTGGCATTCTTGGCAAGATTTACAAGTCGTGGTGCTTTAGCCTGTAGTTTTTTCTCAAGACTGATAGTTGGGGATAATGATGGGGACGGCGATGGATTTGAAGATGCGGGTTGTTCCACATCCACCCCAAAATTCACCGCCAGAGGCTCCAGCCCACCATTGAATCCTTGCCCGAGAGCGCGAAGTTTCCAGTTGCCTGAATGCCGGTAAATCTCAGCAACAATCAGGGCTTTTTCCGTTCTGCCCACTGTTAGTACAGTGAAAGTAGCAACATTTTGGGCTTCAAACTTCAGTTGCTGAAGATTGGCAACTGAATCCGGGCCATCGATCACCAACGTAATGGCAATTTTGCTCACATCAGCCGCGATTTTTGTCAAGTCTACAGCGATAACGCTGCTTTGGTGAGACGTCGTCAAAACCAAGCTGTTATCTGCGGAGGCGGGATTATTGTAAAAGTAGAAATCACTATCCCCCCTGACTTTCCCGCTGATGTTCAGCAGAAAAACAGAAGCATCCACTTGACTGCGAAAAGAAGGACTTGCCGGGTAAGAGAGAGTGAATTGAAGAGAGGTTGTCGATAAAACGATATTCTGTCCAGCCTGAAGATCCATGCCTGATATCCTTTTGAGTGTGTAGTCAACAAAGCTGCAACTCGAAATCCATAGGGTATAGTTTTTAATTGAAGCAACCCCGATAATTGTCGGGGTTGCTGGTAAGGCTAGATATCAGACATTTACGCCATGCTGTGAAGCCAGCGCTGACAGCCCACCGGAAAAACCTTGTCCGATCGCTTTGAATTTCCACTCAGAGTTGTGACGGTACAATTCCCCGAAGATCATCGCTGTTTCAATAGAAGCATCTTCTGACAAATCGAAACGCGCGATTTCAACATTATTGTCGTTGTTGTAAATACGAATAAAACTGTTATTCACCATGCCGAAGTTTTGCTTACGGCCTTCAGCATCATAAATTGTGACGGCAAAAACCAGTTTTTTCGCATTAGCAGGAACTTTAGTCAGATCAACTTTAACCTGCTCATCATCACCGTCGCCTTCACCAGTGGTGTTGTCACCCTGATGCTCAACGGAACCACATGGGCTTAGCTTGTTGTTAAAGAAGATAAAATTCGCGTCGGACAGAACCTTATTATCTTCTCCCACCATAAATACAGAAGCATCAAGATCGAAAGCTTGGCCGTCGGTTACTCGTGCGTCCCAACCCAGACCAACCATGGCTACATTCATGGTCGGGGCTTCCTTGGTCAGGGAAACGTTACCACCTTTTACGAGAGATACTGCCATTGTAAAGCTCCTTCTTTTGATTGAACTGTAGGGCAATCAGCAATTGCCCTTAGCATAAATGGATTTCATTTTTCCGTCAGGATTATAATTGGAATTACTCCGGTAAAATAGATGATTAACCAGTAGGATTACGCCTTTATTTCCATTGATGGTAACCATTACGCTAAAAAGGTGCTGAAATCATTATGTTTTATTAAATTCATATAACAAATTTTTCTGTACTCACTCCGGTTCGAATGAGGTGAGCAGAATCTATAACTTTTTGATTAATTGTTATTTATCGGGAACAACGCTCCTTTGAATTTTATAATTGTCCAATTTTAGACTGTAATTAATATATGTTGGATTCACATATTGAACGCTCAACCGTTTTCTACAAATTTTTATTCAAAACAGCTCCTGTCTTTACTCACCTACGCTTGGTTTTATCATTCGTATTTTTCCACCAGATTAAAAAATACGAAATTAATTAGATGGTTATCCGATATCCCATGATGATTTTTGAATTTTATTCAGTCGTGAATGTCTATAAAATTGACAAAAGTTTATTATTTTTTTCTTATCTTTAATAAATGTGAATGTTTTTGACAAAGAATTATTTATAATATTAGAGAAACCAATATTACTTCTATAATAAAAATATGTAGCATTATTAATGGGAATAACAGAATTTTAATGAATCACCAATACTATAAATACACTTTACTTTCTAAATGAAATATATTTCATGTGATGGATTTTTATAGGAATTAAAATAATAAATCCAATGATCAGGTAAAAGGTGACAATTTTATAATTATTTATAAAAATTTAAAATAGGGGAAAATGAACAATTTTTTCATAACATATTTTTCTGTTTTTATTTATTATTTAGCCATCTGCAATAATATTGTATTTTGATCCTGTTTATTGTTGAATAATATTAATTAGATGGTGGTTTACATCTCTTTCATAAGTTCCAAAAGCCCCATGATTACTAGCTCTAGTCCAGGTCGAAATTACCACTTAGTTAATAAATATTCGGATTATTTTTAATTTAAAATTTCAAAAGGTTTTTTATGACTAAATATAATGGTGAATTTGCTCAGCTTCGCGAAAAAAATCGTAAGACTGTAGAGAAGTATTTAGAATTGACCAAAGGTGAAGCACGCTTAAAAAGACATGAACTTTTTGCAAAAGATGCAGAAGGTGGGTTGTGGACTACCGAAACAGGTGAGCCAATTATTATACGTGGTATTGAGAATTTAGAACGTCATGCTCATTGGTCGCTTCAATGTTTCCCTGACTGGGAGTGGTACAATATCAACATTTTCATTACTGATAACCCTGATCATATTTGGGTTGAGTGTGATGGCCATGGTGTTATTCGTTTCCCTGGTTATCCTGAACGCTACTATGAAAATCATTTTATTCATTCTTTTGAATTACGTGATGGGTTTATCATACGTAACCGGGAGTTTATGAATCCTATTAATCAGCTCAAAGCACTTGATATTGTTGTACCCAAAATAAATCGCCAAGGAATTCCTACTTAAACCTTCATTAATCAATGATTCTCTGAGTAAGAAATTTAAAATAATTAACTATTATTATTTATATAGTAGTTAATTATAATCAATTCAGATTTTTTTCTGAGTAATACTCTGTAATAATTAAAAAGGCAAATTAATAAAATGAGCAGAACATTAAAGTCTGAGCCTTATAATATAGACAATATTCATATTCCTTCTGAGCAACCTTTAAATTGGAAAATCAAGAAAGAAACCTGTGCTTTATTAATTCATGATATGCAGCGTTACTTTGTACAGGCTTTACCGGATAAACCAGCAATCAATTTGATTAATTCTACAGCGAAAATATTACGTTGGGCGAGAAATAATCGCATTCCTGTTTTTTATAGTGCCCAGCCTGGGCGAATGACACTGGAGCAGCGGGGGTTACTGGTTGATTTATGGGGACCGGGTATGCGTACAACGGAGGATGATCGGCGAATTATTGATGAACTTTTTCCGAGTCCAGAGGATGTCATACTGACAAAGTGGCGTTATAGCGCTTTTTATCAATCCGAGTTTGCTGACAGGTTACGTGAACGTCAGTGTGATTCACTCATTATTACGGGTATCTATGCCTCCGTTGGTATTCAGGCTACGAGTATTGATGCCTTTAGCCATGGTATTCGTCCTTTTATTGTGGCCGATGCCCTTGCTGATTTCACTCAGGCAGGGCACCAAAATGCGGTCAGTTATATGGCGGACAATTGTGCACAAGTACTGACCTCTGCGGACGTGGTGGATTATGAGTAATCTCTTGTCTTCTATTATTTCTTCACCTGAACAACCTTTTGCATTGTTGTATCGCCCAACGGTCAATTCAGGGGAGGTTGAGATTTTTCAATTATATTTAGAAAAAACCGATACCATTGAACAGGCTGTCAGCCGTGATCCGCTTTATAAAGAAAAGTTGCTATTGCTGCCTTTTCGACAAGTGATTGAACGGGGTTATTCAGCCGTTGATGATGGGATGCCGATTCTGAGTTTACCTATCATTGCGCGTCAGCAAGTTTCAGTTTCATCACTGGTAGAACAATTACCTGAAGCTTCTTTTGCTGTAGATAATGTCCATTTCAATCTGGATGACAAGCAGTTTGGCCAGAGAGTAACACGCCTGATTGAAAATGAAATCGGCCAAGGCGCAGGTTCTAACTTTGTTCTACACCGTAAGCTGCGCGCAACGATTTCAAAGTATGAACCTGTACATTTATTAAGTCTTTATCGCCGCTTACTGAAAACGGAATTTTCTGCTTACTGGGTCTTTTTAATCAATACGGGTGAACAGGCATTTATTGGGGTCTCTCCAGAATTACATGCGTCACTGAATGAAGGTGAAGTGAGTATGAACCCCATCAGTGGCACATATCCGTATCCCGTTGATGGGCCAACGGTTGAGTCATTATTAACCTTTCTTGCTTGCCAAAAAGAAACCAACGAACTTTTCATGGTGGTAGATGAAGAGCTGAAAGTGATGTCTCAGTTGTGTGAAAAAGGGGCACAAGTGAGTGAACTGAAATTGAAGCAACTCAGCCATGTCGCACACACGGAATACGTTTTACGCGGGGAAAGTCATGCCGGGATTGCTGATATTCTGCGTGAGACCTTACCCGCACCGACAGTGATAGGCAGCCCGGTGCAGAGCGCATGTGATGTCGTCATGCGTTATGAGCCAGAAGGACGCCGTTATTACAGTGGGGTGATTGCGCTAGTCAGTAATTCCTCTGATCAGATATCGCTTGATTCAGCTATTGCAATTCGCACTGCAGAAATCACGTCTCAGGGACACGTTGAAATCGGTGTGGGGGCAACAATAGTGCGGGATTCTAATCCCGTTGAGGAAGCAAATGAAACCCGCAGTAAAGTCCAATCGCTATACAGCGCCATGTTACCAGAGACAAATCTGCCTCTGAACGTGAGCGTGCATAAAAATAAGATTAAAAACTTAAGTGATATTCCGGCCATATCTGAGGCATTGATAAACCGGAATTCAAAGGTGTCTCATTTCTGGCTAACAGCCCCTGACGAACGTATACGTTGTTTACCTCATTTCGAAGGAAAACGGGTCTTGATTCTGAATGGTAATGATACGTTCACGTCGATGTTTAAAACGTTGTTCATATCTCTTGGTGCTACGGCATTCGTTGAGAAAGTCCACAGCGATGTCGATTTTAGGCCTTATGACCTTGTTGTTGCCGGCCCCGGGCCAGGCAACCCGCTGGATGAGAACGACCTGCGTGTTACAGATATGCGCAGTGTCATCCAGCGCATGATTGCGGCTGAATACCCTTTTTTTGCGGTGTGCCTTAGCCATCAAATTCTCTCTGCATTATTGGGACTGCCGATTGTTCGCTTATCGCCCCCCAATCAAGGTATCCAGAAAACGATTTGGCTTGGTGACCGACAAGAACGTGTCGGTTTTTACAATACCTTTTGTGCCAAGGCAGATGAGTCAACTGTCAGCAGGCTGCATAAAACGGGAATAACTTTTTACTTTGATGATGATAAACAAGTACATGCAATTCGCAGTGCCAAGTTCTCATCTGTTCAATTCCATCTGGAGTCTTTTCTGACCGTTGATGGTCCTGAGATTTTAGACCGTTTTGTTAAACCTCTTTTGCAAACGCAATGTTCAGGAAGCAGAAAAAAATGCCTAACAGTATAGTAATTGATTATACCGTAATGAACGCATTCACCCATACGCCGCTGGAAGGGAATCCTGTTGCTGTATTTCACGATAGTGAAGCGTTATCTGCACCGGTAATGCAGGCGATTGCCCGTCAACTACAGCTCTCAGAAACCACATTTATCAGTGAAAGAACTGAAGATGGACATGCACGGGTGAGAATTTTTACACCGGTTAATGAGTTACCGTTTGCAGGGCATCCTCTGATGGGAACGGCAAGTGCATTTTCCCGCCGTCATGGACTAAATCACTTCGTTTTCCACACGAATATTGGAGCCGTACCTGTTTCAGTGGAACATCACAGCGAGGTGCTGAGTGAAGTAAAAATTACCGTGCCCTTGGCGAGTTCTAAACCTTTTGTTGAAGAAAAGAAATTGTTGACGGCGCTGGGTCTGGAAAAAGCGGAACTGCCTGTTGAAATCTATGATGCGGGAGCACGGCATGTATTGGTCGCGGTAGACAGTATTTCAACATTACATGGGCTTCAACCCGATCATCGTGCTTTAGCCAATTTTGATGATTTAGCGGTGAATTGCTTTTCCTGGCAAGGAAAACAAGTCGAAAACCGGATGTTCTCTCCTGCCTATGGTGTGACAGAAGATGCCGGAACCGGCTCTGTTGTGGGTCCGATAGTACAGCACCTAATTAAACACGGGCAGCGACAGATGAACGAAAAGGTGGTTATTGAACAAGGCATATTACTTAATCGCCGTTGTGTGATGTATGGCGAAGTGAAATCTGAAAATGGCCTCGCTTCTCATACTGAATTATCGGGGCAGGTTTGTTATTTCTCAGCATGCAGTGCGCGTTTTTAATGAAAGTGCCGGCTCGGATTAAAAGGTATTAAAGGAATCGAAAGATGAAGAGACTCGAGTCATTGACTGGACAGTTAGATGTGCCTTTTCCGCATTATGATAACCCTCCTCTCTCACCAGAAACAGTGATGAAGGAATGGCTGGCACGGGCACGTAGTGGTGATGTACGTGAGCCCGATGCCTATACTCTTGCGACACGCAGTGCTGAGGGGGATATTTCGATGCGCACGATGTTTCCCGTCCGTTTTGATGGTGATGTGCTGTTATTTGCGACGCATAGCTCCAGCCGTAAAGGCCGGGATATTGACTCAACAGGCTCTGCCGGCTGCCATATCTATTGGCGTGAGTTAGGACGCCAGTTAAGTCTTTCAGGGTCAGCAGTATTAGCGCCCGATGAGGTGGCTGATGCGGTGTGGAATGCGCGGGATCCGGCTTATGACCCTGTATCAACGGTGTCTTATCAAAGTGATCCTCTCACAGATATCTCTGCCTTATTCCATGAAGTCGCTAAATATGACGGAAAAAGTAAACTACCGCGACCTGAGCGCTTTGTTATCTATCAGTTCATGATAGAACGTTGTGAATTCTGGGCAGTTGATGCGTCCCGTATACATAAGAGACTGGTTTATGAGCGCACCGAAAATGGATGGAAAAATGAACGATTACAGCCATGAAATTGAGATGCTTACTGCTGCGCAAGCCAGTCAGGATCCCAACCGTTTTGTTCAGGAGGTCATGAAGTGGCATTTTTCTGAAGAAACGGGAACAGATTTTTGGTTGGCGATGCGTCAGGAATTACCGTTTAATCCTATTCATGACGTTACCACGTTTAATGACTTACGGAAATTCCCGGATATTTCGGCGCGTCTTCGCACTGTTCCAATTCAGCATCTTCTGCCACGTGGGTTGAAGCATGATCAACAGGTTTCTGTGTATGAAAGTGGTGGCACAACCGGAACACCAAAATATGTTGTGGCCTATGATGCGTGGATTCAAACCCTCATTGATTGGCGGATGTCATCGTATAAAGATCGTCCAGGCCGACCCGTTGGTAATACACTGGCAGCCGTCCCTTCTGGACCGCATATCGTAGGTGCTATCAATAAAGTGCGTGCTCAAAAGCTGGGCGGCCTTTGTTTTACAATTGATATTGATCCACGCTGGGTTAAGCGCTCAATCAGTGAAGGCGATATGGCTTGTGTTCGCCGCTATTTTTCCCATCTGGTCGATCAAATTGAAAATACGCTGCTTAATCAGGATATCCGTTTTCTCGTGACGACGCCGCCTGTATTGCGTGAGCTAGTGAAACGAACGGAGTTGGTTGCTTATATGAAACGTTCGTTAGCACAGATTACATTAGACGGAACAGACATCAATCTTGATGAAGTGAAGTTTATTGCTAGTGAGATATTACCTGAATGTGAATTTAGTGCGAGCTACGGCAGTACTTCTGCATTGGGGGTATCACGGTCGTTGCTGATTAAAGCAGACAGTGACCGGGTGGAATATAACAGTTTTACGCCATTTATTACTTATGATGTGGTTGATCACAGTACTCTGGAAACGGTTGAATATGGTCAGCGGGGAACTGTTGTTGTTTCTCACCTCAGCCATTATGCCTTTTATCCGCGAATCTTAGAAAGAGATACCGCAATTCGCTTATCCGGGGACGGGCAAATGGGAGACAGGCTGGCAGATATTGTTACTGAGGCAACTGGAATTTATTAGAATCGGGGGCTAAGCATGAATATAGAATCATTTGAGTAATAATTTGTTATTCCAACAAAAATATTGAACCGTCACATTGCTAATGGATAGCGCCCTTGAATTGGTTATTTTATAAACAATAAGCGCTATTGTTAATTTTCAGGTGAGTGAATTAAATTTCTTGGAAAGAGATTATAAAAGATTTTGTTGATAGTTACATTGTTAAATAGCATCTCAAACAATGGAATAAACCTTTTCTTGCGTGACACCGGACAAGGTTGTAAACGCTCAACATTAGGAAGGTTTATTTAATTATCATACGCAATAAAGAAAACACGATATAAAAGAAATGAATGATATCTCCTTGATTTAAATGAGAGTAAATAGTATCGGTTCTACATCAGGAAATAACTGATTTGTAAATAATGAAATCAATCTCTTTATTTAAAAAATACGATAGGAGAATGATTAAATCACATTAAAACAGGATCACGATAATAAAAAAGGTGAAAATAAGATGAATAATATCATTATGTTTGATGAGCATATTATGATAACACCAGAGCAACTTAAAGCGGAATTTCCCCTTCCTGCCCAACAAAAAGCTGAGATAGAGCATTTTAGAAAAACGATTACAGATATTATTACAGGACGCGATCCTCGCTT
This sequence comes from Xenorhabdus littoralis, assembly GCF_033949345.1. Classification (NCBI taxonomy): domain Bacteria; kingdom Pseudomonadati; phylum Pseudomonadota; class Gammaproteobacteria; order Enterobacterales; family Morganellaceae; genus Xenorhabdus; species Xenorhabdus littoralis. The sequence goes on along the minus strand of NZ_VCDP01000005.1, from coordinate 109,681 downwards.
ATTAGTAATATGTGGGCCTTGCTCAATACATGATCCAAAAGCAGCTATTGAGTATGCCCGTCATCTCAAAGCATTATCAGATCAAGTGAGTGATAGGCTCTATCTTGTCATGCGGGTCTATTTTGAGAAACCGCGCACAACTGTTGGGTGGAAAGGGTTAATTAATGATCCTGATATGGATAACTCATTTAACATTGAAAAAGGTCTAAAAGTTGCACGCTCTCTATCAGTTGAATTGGCAAAATTGGGGTTACCGTTGGCGACAGAAGTACTCGATCCGAATAATCCTCCGTACTTAGAAGATATATTTAGTTGGTCAGCGATTGGTGCTCGTACATCGGAATCTCAAACCCACCGTGAAGTCGCGTCAGGTCTCTCCATGCCTGTTGGTTTTAAAAACAGCACCAATGGATGTTTATTGTCGGCAATTAATGCGATACATGCGGCTGCAATGCCCCATCGTTTTATCAGTATTAGTCAAACAGGATTAGCTTGCTTATTACAAACAAAAGGGAACCCAAACGGACATATTGTTCTACGCGGTGGCGTAATACCTAATTATAGTCCGGCTGATATTGCTAAGTGTGAAAGTGAGATGATGAATGCCGGGCTTAAACCTGCAATTATCGTGGATTGTAGTCATGGTAACTCACATAAAAATTACGGTTGTCAACCTATCGTAGTAGAATCTGTTGTTTCACAAGTATGCAATGGAAATAGTGCCATCATTGGTTTAATGATTGAAAGTAATCTTAATGAAGGGAATCAGCCACCAAACCAACTTCGCAGTGAGATGGCGTATGGTGTTTCTGTTACTGATGGTTGTATTAGTTGGGAAGTAACCGAGAGATTATTGCATCAAATTCACCAAACACTGAACAATACGCTGACATGTAAGAGGATTAAGAAAAAGGAAAATGAAACGCAAACTATAGCAATGGGCAGCTAGAGAGAATTCGCTGGGTGATTATACCAACCCCTATGAACGCATCCTATTTGCAAAGCTTCCGTTGTTCTAATCTCGATGTATTCAATCAATTAAGGGAGAACACTAATGAAATGAGAATAGGCGTTAGTTTTAAAATGATTAACTTCGATAATGGGTCTAGAATTCGCAGAACATGAAATTATCAGAAAAAGGTTAAAAACAAATACTTACTTTGTTCGCCTACTTCCCTTAGAAAGGTAACTGAGCAAGAAATCAATTTTGTTGTAAACCAATTAAATAATCACTCCAGAAAAACATGAAATGGAAAAACGTGAGTGAATTATTTATACGGGATACAAAAATGTTTACTTCCTGATTAACTATGCTGCACTTATTATGTGAACTCACCTAAAATTATTTATTTTCATTATTTTATAATAAATAAAGTGTATTCAAACGCAGGGATCTGATTAAAACCAGATCCCTGCATGTTTTTTATCTCTTTTCTATTTATACTCAGTGAATTAGCCTATTATTTACCTGTCTGATAAATTGACAGGTATTAGGCACTAGAGTCAGGGAATACAACTCAAATTCAATCAGAATAATGCCCAACAATGTCATAAATTCCCGGATTAGCCTTAGCGAGCTCCATGGTCCGTTTTGCGTATTCTGCTGATGCTGGGTCAGCCTGAGTTGCCTGAACATCCGCAATGCTTTTCCATTTCGCAATATTTACGACTCGGCTACCATCCTTGCTTGCTAACAAGGTAACTGAAATGAAGCCTGGCCGCTTACTAATGACCTTCTCTGTTCCCTCTTGCAACAGCTTGATGACTTCAGCTTGCTTACTTGGATCGACTTCAACGACATTGATGAATGTAACTTCAGACATTACAGTTCTCCTTAATGAGTAATAATTATGCCGGCTTTTTGCAGGCAGAAACTGACTAACTTGCACCTTGTTAGATCTAGTACAAAGACGATTCAGCAGTGCAATATGTCAGGCCATTCGAAAAAATATTTGTTTTTAAGTTTGGAAACTGACATTTACACACTAATTATCGCTATTAAAGTTTAGAACACTTTTTAAAATAGGCTAATAAATTATTAGTACTTCATATATACATACAGGATATTTTATTGTATACACTGTAGGAATAATTAATGACTTATTATTTTCTGTATTTTTTACAAAAGTCTTCCTTGTTCCTAAGAGAAGTAATTTAGCATCAGGATTATTTATTTTGGTTATGAGATCAAAAGAGAGCAATATTTAAATATCGCTTCAAAATGATAGTTTACAGCCCGTGTATTGCGTGGGACTGTAAACTATCATTATTATGGAAATTTATTTAAGTTTAAATTATTTTCCTCAGTATTGAGTTAAGAAAAATAGAATGAGTAAGAAGAAACAAATGAGTAAATTTAAGGAAAAAAATCCGGCTCAAGTTTATTCCAATCGCTCCAAACTTGAATCGCTGGCGTATAGATTTTTAGGTACTATTCCCGATGCTGAAGATGCTGTACAGGAAACCTATCTACGGTGGCACAGACTTACTCAAACAGAACGCGGGCAAATTGTATCCCCTATAGCCTGGCAGCGAACAACACTCACACGGATTTGTTTTGATCAACTTAAGTCGGCCAAGTCAAAACGTGAAATCTATATCGGTGAGTGGCTGCCTGAACCTGTCTCACAAGACCAGTGCTGGGTATCTGCTGTTGAATCATCTGAAGCAACCGATCCTGTTGATGATCTTATCTTGGAACATTCGGTTTCTATGGCGTTGATGATAGTTCTGGATAAGATGACCCCCGCTGAACGTGTCAGTTTTATTCTCCATGATGTCTTTCAATATTCTTTTGGTGAAATCAGTGAGATTGTTAATAGAACACCACAAGCATGTCGTCAATTGGCGTCATCTGGACGAAAGCGAGTTAATCAGGAATGTCATTTTGCGTACTCTTCAGAGGAGCATCGGCGTGTTAATAGTGCTTTCCGCGCTGCGTGGCTCACAGGCAATATTAGGGAGCTGGTCACAATTTTAGATGAAAGAGCCTGCGCCATTACTGATAGTGGAGGCCTTACCAGCGCAGCTACCGAACCACTATATGGCCGGGATGCAATTATCAATTTTTTCCTTTCAGCATTCGAACGCCAACATAACCTTCAGATCGAAGAAGAGTATGTTAATGGTGAGCCAGGGCTTGTCGGCAAAGTAGCGGGTCATACTGTTACTGTGATCTCTACTTATATAAAAGAAGGACGGATTAAAGATATCTGGGTTATGCGTAACCCGGAAAAATTGACTGTTTGGCATTAGCCAATTGATTCAAAAGAGGTTAATTATTATGACAACGATAACTGATCGTGCGGGTAAAGTCGTCATTGTTGGTGCTGGAATCGGAGGGGTAACTCTTGCTGCCCTGCTTTCTTCATCTGGCATAGGATGTGACATTTATGAACAGCGGATGAGGTTTTCTGAAGATGGGTTTGGCTTGAATATTCAACCTGAAGCGGTATCAGTCTTATATCGTTTGGGGCTGGCTGAAAAGTTGGATTCTTGTGGGATACAAACCAGAGCACACCGCTATGTTGACCATTTAGGAACTCTTCTTTTCGAAGAAGCAAGGGGAATAGAAGCGGGTTTTGATACTCCTCAGATGTCTATATCTCGTTCCAAACTGCTTAACCTAATATTTTCTATAGCTAAAACAAGAACAACCTTTAACTTTGGCACGAAGTTTTCTACTGATGTTTTACATAAAACGGAGTGGGCAAAAAACCTTATCGTGGGTGCTGATGGTATACATTCGGTAGTGCGACAAAACTTATTTCCAGATTCTATGCAACTCAATTCCGGTAATATGATGTTATGGCGGGGAATTACTCCCATGCCAAAGTTTCTGGATGGCCGGACAATGATTATCGCGAATAGTGAAGATGGGGTTCGTCTCATTGCATATCCTGTTTCCAAATCTCATGATCTGCGTGGGGAGAGCCTTATTAATTGGGTTATCCTTGTTCCTATATCACTTGATAAGCCATTTGATACAACAGTCAATCGCTTTCAGGCGACAGATTTCCTGCTCGACCTTATTAAAGAATGGCATTTTGATTGGTTAAATCTACAAACATTAATAACCACAAGTAAAACACTTATGCGAACCGCGATGGTGGACAGAAATCCGCTGGATAAATGGAGCTATAACCAGTGCGTTCTAATAGGTGATGCTGCCCATCCCATGTTTCCAGTCGGCGCAAATGGGGCAACGCAATCTATCATTGATGCCGGAGCCCTTGCCTCTGCTTTATATGAAACCCCTGACTTCGAATCTGCAATAGCGAAATATGAACATGTACGCATACCTGCTGTATCCAGAATTGTAATGGCAAACCGGGAAATGAACTTGCGTGAACTTGCTAGTCAGTCTCTTAATCAACAAGAGCGCGTTCAAGAACTTGTCACCACAGCGACCCATTACAAAGCTAAAACGACAAAGATGTATTCGGACTGACTCTGCTATTTCAATAATAATAATCCATAAATGAATCTATAGAACTGGAGTTCTGAAATGAGTGAACAATCTTCTCTTCCCCAATTCGATGCTATTGTCATCGGTGCAGGTCTTTCTGGTCTTTTTGCGGCCCACAAAATTCATAACGAGTTAGGGTTAAAAGTACTTGGTCTTGAAAAAGGTAAAAATGTCGGCGGTACTTGGTATTGGAATCGTTATCCTGGTGTTCAGGCAGATACCGATAGCTTTGCTTATCGCTACTCCTTTGATAGAGAGGTTTCGCCAAATTGGGATATATATGCCCGATATCAAACTGGCGAGCAGATGCGGGATTATTTGGAGAATGTTGCAAGCCGGAACAATATTTTTCAACTGTTCCGTTTTGAAACAGGTGTCAGCGAAGCTATCTATGATGAGGCCAAAAACATCTGGCAGGTTAAAATTACCGACGGAGATATTGTTACAAGTCGATATCTGGTCAGTGCTGTTGGCGTATTATCTGAACCCGTTCTTCCAAAAATCAAAGATCTTGATAAATTTAAAGGGCAAATTGTACATACTGCACGTTGGCCAGATAACCTGAAAATGGATGGGCTCCGTATCGGGGTATTAGGGACGGGTTCAACGGGAGCACAGCTTATCGTTGCAGCCAGTCAGGTTGCATCCCATTTGACTGTGTTTCAGCGTTCAGCTCAATATATTGTTCCGGCGGGGCAACGTCGCCTGACAAAAAATGAAGTGGAAAATTATTTCTCAAATTTTGAAGAAATATGGAAAGAATGGCGGAAAACCCGTCTGGCATGTGGCTTCGACGAACCCAATACAGGGGCGGTTGATGTCTCCTTAGAAGAGCAGAAGGCTGTCTTTGAACGTGCCTGGAATGAAGGTGGAGGATTCGGTTTTATGTTTGGTACCTTCAATGATCTTGCTGTCAATCTGGATTCCAACCGTGCAGCCTGTGAGTTTATAACTGAAAAGCTCAAAGATATTGTTAAAAACCCTGATACGGCACGTCGTCTTACACCGACAGAATATTACGCTAAACGACCTGTATCGGTGGATGGATACTATGAAGTTTATAATCAACCTAATGTTGAATTAGTTAGCTTGTTAGATACGCAAATAATACAGGCAACCGAAAAAGGTCTTCTTACCTCTGATGGCGTTGAACATGAAATTGATATTCTTATTTTTGCTACAGGATTTGACGCAGTTGAAGGTGCCTACCGGAACTTCAAAGTAGTCGGACGTAATAAAGATACTCTCCTTGACACATGGGGAGAAAATCCTGCGGCTTATTTAGGTGTTTTTACTCCGGGCTTTCCAAATTTCTTCACTCTCCTTGGCCCTCAGGGAATATTTTCTAATCTTGCAGCAGGCATTGAAGCGCAGGTAAATTTCATCGGTGATATTATTTCGCAGTCTGAAAGTCACCAAAAGACAGTTATTGAAGTGACACCCCAAACACTTTCAGAGTGGTCAAAACATTGCGAACAATTGGCAAATCATACTGTTTTTTCTCAGGTGAAATCCTGGATATTCGGAACAAATCGACATGGCACGCCACCCCGTGTTCTCTTTTATTTCGGCGGCCTTAAGGAATATATTGCAGTTTTTGAGCATGAACGCAGTAATAATTTCTCTGGCTTTAATAATAAGCATTAGATTAATGCTGACAAAGCTTGTATCTCAGTCTAAAGGAATAAATGGAAATTTACAGGCATGAGATGATAAATAACAATTCATAATTATGCGACACATGGATTCTTACAACTCATTATTATACATATAATTATGAGTGCATAAGGTGTGGCGCTATTTTGGAAAGTTATTTACTCACTCCGGTTCGAATGAGGTGAGCAGAATCTATAACTTTTTGATTAATTATTATTTCTCGGGAACAACGCTCCTTTCAATTTTATAATAATTGGCTGCGTCTGTGCTGTTCTCTATTTCTCCGTCAGGGTATTTAACCCAATGGTTTCCTTTTGGAATAAATAATTGTTGAACTGAGAATATAATATCTCACCATATCCCACTAAAAGTAGGATCAACAGGTTGATTATAATGAGTTTTAGTGTTTTCATATATGTCATTCCTTAGAGTTATTTTTATATGTTTATAGTTGGATTGTTTTTTCTCATATTTAATTTTGCCATTAGAAAATTCAATCCACTTTTTCTTTATTTTGGAATGCTTTTTTAATTTTATAATCGTCCAATTTGAGACTGTAATTGATATATCCATCATTTTTTGAATTTAACCAGAGACGATACTCTGAATTTCCCGGAGGAGATAATAATGTGATATTAGAAGATTTTCCTATAAATTCTTCATCTTATACTGGCAAAACAGATTGCCGATGCTTCATGGCATCGTATTGATGGGGAGATCCTGCCCAATTTAAGAGCGATACTGGCCTGGGGAGTAAATAAAGCAATCAGCTTATGTTAAATATTTGTGAGGTTAATCACAGGATAGAATGGCGTTTTGTTGGGAGATTAATTGAATTCATCCACGCTTCAGGCTTTCACTCGGTGTCTCGCCGTAGCGGGTTTTATATTCCGCGCTGAAACGTCCCATATGAGCGAATCCCCAACGCAGGGCGACGCCCGTGACGCTGGTGGCCTCTCCTGCCAGCAGTTCCGTGTGGACATGTTCCATGCGCAGGTCGCGTAAATATTGCATCGGGCTGATATGCAGAAATTCTTTGAAGCCGGAATAGAGGCTGCGCAGGCTGACTCCTGCTACCTGAGCGAGCTGTTCTACCGTAATCGGTTCATGGGCATGGGCCTGCAAATACTCCTGCACTCGCCGTACATGCCGTGGGCGAATGGAACCCCGGCGGTTGGAGGAAGATTCTGTGTAATTATGCTGATGTGTAGACAGTAAAGTCACGGAAAGCAGTTGTTCCATTTGGTTGATAATCAGTTTATGTTGCAAAATATCCGGTACTTGGGTGGTGCATTCCAGCAAATAAGGCATCAAGCAGCGCCATGCCTGACAGCGTTGCCATTCAAAGCCCAATTCAAAGACCAGCGGGTTATCCAGCGGATGCCCTAATTGTCCGATAAGTGTTCTTTCCAGCAGGGAACGAGAGATCCTGACCATAAACTGATCATTATCGGTATTCCAGCGCATGGCGGTGTGCTGGTTCGGACTGAGAACAGATGCCATATCGGGCGTAGAGTCAATGTGTTGACCACCGCTTTCAATATAGGCATAGCCAGAAAGAGGCATCTGGACGAGGAAAAAACTTTCCAGTTCCCCCGGATTGATTTCGACATTGGCACCGTAACGCAGCCGGCTCATGGATAAATCTCCCAGCGGAATATAGTGCATTCTGGCATCCAGCTTCTGACTGCTGCCCAGTATATTCAGCTGATGGGGCTGCATGACTCTTCCGACCATAGATTTAACTTCATCAAGATCGTTGGATAAAAAGAGTAAATGTTCTGTGGAATTGAGATGGGACTCAATTTTCGTTACTGCATATTTAGGATCTGCGCATTTTGAATCAGCGTACTTTAATCCAGAATAGCTTGATCCAGAACGTATTGCTCCGGAATAGTATTGAGATCTCGAATCGCTCATCGTTTCAGATACCTCCAGTCAAAAATATGACAAGAACAGATTAGCCTTATCCATTTTCCTGCTAACAGTATCCACATTATGTCTAAATGAAATATATATGATTGTGCATATATTCATGAAAGACACTATTCAGTATTAATTAGGCTTATTGACCGTAAGTGATCTCATTTCCTGCCTGTTTTTCCTGATGATTTGTCCGTCTGCTGCACGCTTTATCCAAACACTGCATAAATAACAATTACATGACAAATCATGCATTGACCATTGATGCCTTCCCGAATTACATAGAAAGCAACTGAAAAAAATGGGCAGAGATTACAGAGGTGAGCATGGCTGAGCGATCATTTGTCGAAGAAGTGAAAAAATTGCGTCTGGGTCAGGGCGAAGTTTTCAGCGGCGAAGGGATACTTGCGGTGGCAAAAGCCCTGTTGGAATCAGGCGTTGCTTATGTGGCTGGCTATCAGGGCGCACCGATTTCACATTTGATGGATGTATTGGCCGATGCTCAGGATATTTTGTCTGAATATGGCATCCGCTTTGAAAACAGTGCCAGTGAAGCCACTGCTGCTGCAACTCTTGCAGCCTCCGTTAATTATCCGATGCGTGGTGCAGTCACATTTAAGGCGACTGCCGGCACGAATGTTGCCTCGGATGCGTTGGCGAATCTGGCCTCCGGCGGCGTTCTCGGAGGAGCACTGATTATTGTCGGCGAAGATTATGGTGAGGGTTCTTCTATCATGCAGGAACGTAGCCATGCTTTCGCCATGAAATCCCAGATTTGGTTACTCGATCCGCGCCCTAATCTGCCCTCAATGGTGCAGGCCGTGAAAACGGGATTTGAGCTGTCGGAAGCCAGCCATACGCCAGTTATGTTGCAGATGCGTATTCGCGCCTGCCATGTACACGGTCAGTTTATTTGTGCGGAAAATCGTGCGCCATCTTTCATGATCAAAGATGCGCTGGAAAATCCAATGCGAGATATCCGCCGCATTGTGTTGCCCCCTGCCAGTTTTCTGCATGAAAAAGAGAAAATTCAGGATCGCTGGCCTGCTGCCGTGCGTTTTGTTCAAGAGCGTGGATTGAATGAATTTTTTGCTGAATATGCTGATGACATTGGCCTTGCCCTGCAAGGCGGATGCTATAACACCGTGATCCGTGCTTTGAATTTGCTGGGATTGGCGGATGTTTTTGGCAAGAGCCGGATACCTCTGTATGTCATGAATGTGGCTTATCCGTTAATCGATGAGGAGTTTGAGCGTTTTTGTCATGGTAAGCAGGCGATTTTGGTGCTGGAAGAAGGGCAACCTAACTTTATTGAGCAGAATATCGCTAATATTTTGCGTCAGCGTGACATAACCACTCGTTTGCACGGTAAAGATTTGCTGCCTATGGCGGGTGAGTACAACACGGCAACGGTATTGGCGGGACTCCGGGCATTCCTCGAACGTTACAACAAGATTGAAGCCGAAGTTTCTGTTGCCGCCTGTCAGGTGCGCATTCCTGCCGTTACTTTACCGACCTTACCGATTGAGGAAATACCGATTGAGGAAAAAGAATCTCTGGTCGAGGCTGTTCATACCCGCCCTCCCGGATTTTGTACCGGTTGTCCGGAACGTCCGATTTTTACAGCGATGAAGCTGCTGGAGCGGGAGTTGGGGCAACACCATGTCAGTGCGGATATTGGTTGTCATCTGTTTGCCATCTTACCCCCGTTTAATTTGGGCAATACCACGATGGGTTATGGATTGGGCGCAGCGGGCGCGGCTGCACTCAGTGCGCTAGTTGCCAATAAACGGGCAATTTCTGTCATGGGTGATGGCGGGTTTTGGCATAACGGTTTGACGAGTGGCATTGCCAATAGCGTTTTTAATCGCAGTGACAATCTGACCATCATTGTAGACAACAGTTACACCTCTGCGACAGGAGGACAGGATATTTTATCCTCCGCTGCGTTGAATCCCAGCCGCAGTACGGGGCATGACATCGAAAAAGCGGTCAGGGGCGTTGGCGTGAAATGGGTACGAATAATCAGGCGCACGTATGACCTGAAAGCGATGACCCATACCTTGCGTGAGGCACTGACAACCGGTGAAAAGGGGCCAAAAGTTGTCGTCGCGCAGAGTGAATGCATGTTGAATAAACAACGTCGTGAGAAGAAAAAACTCAAGGATGCGCTTGCCGCCGGACAAAGAGTTGTCCATGAGCGTTTTGGTATCGATCCTGATACTTGTACGGGAGATCACTCTTGTATTCGTTTGTCTGGCTGTCCTTCTTTGTCGATTAAACCGAACCCGGATCCATTGCGCACCGATCCGGTGGCAACAGTATTGAATAGTTGTGTGGGGTGTGGATTGTGCGGAGAAGTTTCTCATGTTGCGGTGTTGTGTCCTTCATTTTTCAGGGCGCGGATTATTACCAATCCCAGTCGTTGGGAACGGTTAAGTCATCATATTCGCAAAAGGATCATCGGTTATCTGCAAGGCCGTGATACCAAGCGCCGCAAACAATATGACTTTTAGGGGAACTCATGTTGATGCGATTACCTATAAAAATATCACCCATTCAAATACCAACCCTGCAACCCATCAAAATTGCGATTCTGGCGATGGGGGGGGAAGGCGGGGGCGTACTGGCAGACTGGATAGTCAGTTTAGGAGAAGAGCATGGTTATTTTGCTCAGACGACGTCTGTCCCCGGGGTTGCACAGCGGACTGGAGCAACCATTTATTATGTCGAATTGTTTCCGGGAGCCGATAATCCAGAGAATCCCGCACCTGTGCTGGCTTTGATGCCCGCTGCTGGCGATGTGGATATTGTGCTGGCTTCTGAATTGATGGAAGCCGGACGTGCTGTCCAGCGTGGTTTTGTTACCTCAGATCGTACTACGCTGATCGCATCAACCCATAGAGTGTTTTCCATAGGGGAAAAATCGGCGATGGGGGATGGGCGTGTGGATAGCAGAGTCTTAGTCCGGCAATCCCGACAAGCTGCCCGGCGTTTTGTCCATTTTGATATGGCACAGATGGCTGAGAAAAGTGGCAGCGTGATCAGTGCGGTATTGTTTGGGGCTCTTTGTGGGACTGGCGCTTTGCCATTCAGCCGTATTGAGTTTGAGGAGACGATCATCAAGGGAGGAGTGGGGATAAAACCCAGCCTGCAAGCCTTTGAATTAGGGTTGAGTCGGGTTCAATCAGAGGTGGAGGTTGCGGAATTAGAAGCGACGTCAACAACCCGTATCAGGCAAAAAATACCCACTTCACAAAACAAAGTGAGTGCTCTTTTGCTGCGTATCCAGCAACAAATGCCATCCCGTATCCATGACATTGTGCTCGAAGGTGTCAGGCGTCTGATTGATTACCAAGATCCGGCTTATGCCAGTTTGTACCTCGATCGCTTGCAGGGTTTGATTAATCAGCAAAAAAACGGTGATGAGCGATTACTGCGTGAAACGGCTCGCCATCTGGCGTTGTGGATGACTTATGAAGACATCATTCGGATAGCCGATTTAAAGATCCGTGCCAGTCGGTTTGAGCGTGTTCGTAAAGAGGTGCGGGTGAGAAACGATCAACTCGTCGAAATTAATGAATTCTTGCATCCGCGCCTGGAAGAGGTGTGCGATACCTTACCCGTCTTTATTGGGCGCTGGCTGTCTCGTCCTCATTTCGTCAACCGGATGCTGGCGAAATTACTTAGCCGTGGACGTGTGATTACCACCAGTTCCATTCCCGGATATTTATTGCTGCATATGCTGGCGAGCTGGCGTCGCATACGTCGTCGTACCCTGCGTTTTCACTGTGAAACAGAACGGATTGAAGGTTGGTTACGGCGGATTGTGACAGCAGCAAAACGCAATCCGGATCTGGCTCTGGAAATTGCCCAATGTCAGCGATTGATCAAGGGCTATGGTGATACTCACATACGTGGATTGCGTAATTTCCAGACCCTGATGGAGATTGTGGATCATCACTTGCCGTACTTGACGCCCGCCAACCTGAGCCAACTGCGTGAAGCCGCGCTGGCAGATGAACATGGCAACCAATTACGTGAGTGCATACGACATCTTTCTCTTGATTAAAATGTCTCTTGATTAAAATGTCTCTCGATTAAAAAAACGATCTTAAGGAGCTAGTGATGAGTCTGCTTCGATTTGAACAACCCCATAAAATTCGATTTTCTGAATGTGATCCTGCGGGGATTGTCTTTTATCCCCAATATTTCGTGATGTTCAACAACTTGGTGGAAGAGTGGTTCGATGAATTAACTTCGGTGGGATATGCCAATTACATCGCCAGACATCGCTTTGGCTTGCCAACGGTTCATTTGGAAGCTGAATTTAAGTCGATCAGCAAAATGGGAGATGAGGTCTGGCTGAAATTGAACGTTGAGAGAATTGGCAGAAAATCACTGACATTGAACCAGAGCTGTATCAGCAAGAATGGAGAACTGAGGATGAAAGTTACCCAGACCTATGTCACGACTTCATTGGATACCCATAAGGCAATTCTTATCCCTGATGAGCTTTACTATTCCTTAACCGAACATATGCCTTAACCGAACATATGCCCTAACCGAACATATGCCTTAACCGAACATAAGCCTTAACCGATCGAAATATGCTTTGACCTCATTATCGTGTGACAGGCAGCGTGTAACAGGAGAAGAAGCAGCATGAATATAGTCTGTATTGGTGGTGGACCGGCTGGGTTATATTTCGGTCTGCTGATGAAGTTGCAGGACCCCAATAACCGCGTCGTGGTGATCGAACGCAACCGCCCGTATGACACGTTCGGCTGGGGCGTCGTGTTTTCGGATGCGACGCTGGAAAACCTGAGTGTGGCAGATCCCGTATCAGCCAGCACTATCGGGGGAGCGTTCAGCCATTGGGATGATATCGATATCCACTTCAAAGGGACGGTAAATCGCAGTAGCGGCCACGGATTTATCGGTATTGGCCGCAAAAAATTACTGAACATTCTGCAAGATCGTTGTCAGGAGGTTGGCGTTGAGCTGGTGTTCGAAACCCAAGTCGAGGACGCGCAGGAGGTTGCCCGCCAATATCATGCGGATTTACTGATCGCTTCAGATGGGATCAACAGCAAGATCCGGACATGTTATGCCGATGTGTTTAAGCCTGATATCGATCAACGCCAGTGTCGTTTTGTCTGGCTGGGAACTCATAAGGTATTTGATGCTTTTACATTTCTGTTTGTTGAAACAGAACATGGCTGGTTTCAGGTTCACGCTTATCAATTTCAGGAAGGTCTATCGACTTTTATTGTCGAAACCCCGGAAGCAACGTGGCTGGCGGCCGGCATCGACAAAATGTCACAGGAAGAGGGCATCGCATATTGTGAAAAATTATTCGAGCCGTGGCTGGATGGGCACAGGTTGATCTCCAATGCGACACATTTGCGTGGTGCTGCCATTTGGATAGGTTTCCCCCGGGTGATTTGTTCGAACTGGGTTAATTGGATCAGGCCGGAAGGGGATAACAGCAAAAATATCCCGATCGTATTAATGGGAGATGCTGCCCACACCGCTCATTTTTCCATTGGTTCCGGCACAAAACTGGCATTGGAAGACGCGATTGAACTGACTAACAGCCTGAAAGCCCATCAAGGGGATTTGGTGGCAGGTTTATCCCATTATCAGCTCGTGCGTAACGTGGAAGTGCTTAAAATACAGAATGCAGCGCGTAATTCAACGGAATGGTTTGAAAATGTGGTGCGTTACGAAGACTTCTCGCCTGAACAGTTCGCTTATTCATTGCTGACCCGCTCACAGCGCATTTCCCATGAAAACCTGCGATTGCGGGATAAGGCATGGCTGGAAAATTATGAACGCGGGTTTAATCAGCAATCCGACGGTGCTTTTCCTACGATCCCACCCTTGCTGACACCTTATAAAGTACGTGGGGTGATCCTGAAAAATCGGGTCGTGGTTTCCCCTACTCTGCTGTATAGCGCTGTAGAAGGTGTTCCGGGGCAATTCCATCAGGTTCACCTTGGCAGCAGGGCACTGGGAGGCGCTGGTCTGATCATTGCTGAAATGACGGCGGTTTCACCGCAGGCGCGTGTTACTCCCTCGTGTACAGGCTTATGGAATGATCAACAGGTTCAGGCCTGGAAGAAAATCACTGATTTTGTTCATCAGAACTCCGATGCTTTGATAGGAATTCAATTGGGACATGCGGGTCGGCGGGGATCGAGTCAAGTTGGCTGGGAACAATCTGATCATCCGCTGGATAAGGGAAACTGGCCTCTGGTTTCTGCCTCGGCTGTGCCTTATCTGTCCGGTATTTCACCCGTGCCCGCTGCCATCACCAAAGCACAGATGAATGAAGTTATTGAACAGTTCGTGGCGGCGACGCACCGTGCCGTTGAAGCAGGTTTTGACTGGCTGGAAATTCAGGCTGCCCACGGTTATCTGCTGTCCAGCTTCATTTCACCGCTGACTAACCTGCGTGATGACGAATATGGTGGTTCACTGGAAAATCGGCTTCGCTTTCCGTTAGCGGTCTTTAAGGCCGTGCGTGATGTCTGGCCGGCTATTCTGCCGATATCCGTGCGTATTTCGGCCACTGATTGGGTTGAGGGCGGAACTACCGTGGATGAAGCGGTTGCCATTGCCCGGTATTTCCACGAAGCCGGGGCGGATATAGTGGATTGCTCAACAGGTGAAGTCTCTGCTGAACAACAGCCCGTTTATGGGCGGATGTATCAAACCCCGATGGCTGACTGCATTCGCAATGAAGGCAAAGTCCCTGTTATTGCCGTCGGCTCAATTACAGATGCCGATCAAATCAACGGCATTATTGCTTCCGGACGTGCTGATCTCTGTGCTTTGTCACGTCCCTTCCTGTCTGATCCGGCTTGGTTACTGCATGAATGTGCCAAATATGGCTGGACAACGATTGATTGGCCAAAACCTTATCTTTACGGTAAAGCACAACTCGAACGCTAGTTAGCCCAAACATACGCCCGGTAGATTTCAAATAAACAGCTTTCAAATAAACAGCTTTCAAATAAACAGCTTTCAAGTGAACAGGTTTCAACTGTATCCGTACATTTATTCGTATAGGAGATATTTATGCCTCAACCAGAAAACGATAAAGCTCATGATCAACATTATGCTCATGATCAACATAGAGAAGACACGGCTGGCCGGGCCAATGTCGAGGATAGCCCTGAATTACTGGCGTATTACAAGGAGTTGGAAAAATACAGGGCGGGAGCGCTTTGGACAATCGCCAATAAAATCGAGCCTTGGCAACCACAATCAGACTCTGTTCCTGTGCTTTGGCGTTATCGCGATTTACGTGAACACGTTATTAAATCAGCAGATCTGGTGACACCAGAAAAAGCGGGGCGCCGGGTAGTGTATCTGAACAACTCTGGCAAGCCGGAATTATCTACCGCCGTGGGATTACTCTATTCCGGTCTCCAGACAATGCGTCCGGGTGAAGCTGCCTCGGCTCATGCCCACTCTTCCTCCGCGTTGCGTTTTATCATGGAAGGACGCGGCGCTTACACCATCGTCGATGGACAGAAGATGATGCTGGAAAAGAATGACTTCGTCCTGACTCCCAATGGCACATGGCATGAACACGGCGTTGATCCTGATGGTTC
This sequence comes from Xenorhabdus littoralis, assembly GCF_033949345.1. Classification (NCBI taxonomy): domain Bacteria; kingdom Pseudomonadati; phylum Pseudomonadota; class Gammaproteobacteria; order Enterobacterales; family Morganellaceae; genus Xenorhabdus; species Xenorhabdus littoralis. The sequence continues at coordinate 94,009 of NZ_VCDP01000005.1, read as the reverse complement.
TCAGTGTATCTGGCAGGATGGTCTGGATATGCCGTTGGTCAATGTGCTGGAGGCGGGCTTTTACAAGGTGCATTCTGAGCTGCGCCAGGTTGTGACCGAACCCGTGGACTCTTCTGTTGCGCTCTGGGGTGCTCCTGCTCTGCGCCCACAAAATGTCGGCTGGAATAAACCGTACTCTCCGTTGTTCAGATATCAGTGGGAGCCAACTTATGAGGCTTTGCAGCGTTATGCCCGTGTGTCAGACGGCTCGCCTTTTGATGACATTCTGATGTATTACACCAATCCGCTGACAGGAGGACATGTCATGCCGACGCTGGGTGCCAGTATGCAGTTGTTGCGTCCCGGTTTTGTTGGCAAGGCACATCGGCATACGGGGAGTTTTATGTATCAGGTCGCGAAAGGAGAGGGTTATTCCGTGATTGGAGGCCAGCGATTTGACTGGCAAGAGCGGGATATTTTCTGCGTTCCTTCGTGGTCATTCCATGAACATGTGAATACTTCACAAACGGAAGATGCTTGTCTGTTCTGTTTCAACGATTTGCCGGTGATACAGGCATTGCAGTTGTATTACGAAGAAGCCCTGACAGATAACGATGGGCATCAACAAGTGGGGGGATAAAAATGCGTTTAATCACTTACCGTAAAGAAGCAACCGCTACCGCACGATTAGGGGCGATAGTAAAAAACCATGTCGTGGATTTGGCTAAACTGGCCGACTATGTCGGGAGTACATTACCTGACAATATGCTGGATTTTATCGATCTGGGACCATTGGCTGTAAGCAGCACAACAGCGATGCTGGATTCATTCAAGGGTCTGTGGCCGGTAGGGATTTCACTGCCATTGCCGAATGTAAAAATCCTTGCCCCGATTCCTCGTCCACGAAAGAACATTTTTGGCATTGGCCTGAATTATATTGAACATGTCGCTGAATCCAGCCGATCTCTGGATACGGCAAAAGATCTGCCGAAAGAACCGGTCATTTTTTCCAAGCCGCCAACCACGGTGATTGGTCCTGATGATGCGATCGAGCATAACAGTGAAATTACCCAACAATTGGATTGGGAAGTGGAATTGGCGGTGATTATCGGGACTCGCGCTAAAGGGGTATCGGAAGCGGATGCGCTGAAATATGTCTTCGGCTATAGCCTGCTTATCGACATGAGCGCCCGTGACTGCCGACGTGCCGGGCAGTGGATCTATTCCAAAGGACAGGACACCTATGCGCCTTTCGGCCCTTGTATTGTCACGGCTGATGAAATTCCTGACCCTCATAACCTCGATTTGAACCTGAAAGTTAATGGTGTGATCAAGCAAAACTCGAATACCCGCTACATGCTGTTCAGGATCAATACCCTGATTGCGGATATCAGCAAAGGCATCACACTGGAGCCGGGGGATATTATCGCCACGGGAACACCGTCCGGCGTCGGTGCGGGGCGTGATCCACAAGAATGGTTGTGGCCGGGGGATATCCTTGAAGCTTATCTCGAAAGGATAGGTGAATTGCGTCATCCCGTCATCGCCGTGTAAATAAAGAGGTAAATAAATCAGTAAATAAATCAGTAAAGAAATAGGAGCCTGATATGCTGAATCTCCCTAAATTCAAGGCGGCTGCGGTACAGGCTGCTCCAATCTTTCTGGACACGGAAGCGACAGTTGATCTCGTTTGTCAGCTAATCCGCGAGGCAGCAGATAACGGTGCCGGTCTGGTGGCATTTCCCGAAGTCTTTGTGTCCGGTTATCCCTATTGGAACTGGGTGATGAATCCCGTACAGGGCAGCCCGTGGTTTGAAAAACTGTGCAAGTCGGCCATTGAAGTCCCGGGGCCGGAGATACACAAAATTGCACAGGCAGCGGCACGGCATCATATCAACGTTGTGGTCGGGGTGAATGAGCGCAATCCCAATGGTATCGCCACGCTTTACAACACGTTGGTCACTATCTCTGATGAAGGTCGTATTTTGGGAAGGCACCGCAAGCTTGTGCCGACATGGGCAGAGAAACTGACATGGGCGAATGGCGATGCGTCTTCATTAAAGGTACACGATACCAGCATTGGCCCATTGGGGACGCTGGCTTGTGGCGAGAATACCAATACATTGGCTCGTTTTTCTTTGTTGTCCCAAGGGGAACTGGTGCATGTTGCCAGTTATATTTCCCTGCCTGTTGCGCCACCGGATTATGACATGGCCGAGGCGATCCGTTTGCGAGCGGCAGCTCATTGTTTTGAGGGCAAAGTTTTTACCGTCGTTTCCTGTTCCACTCTCTCCCGGGAAATCGTGAAAGCCATGGCTGCGAGCCATCCAGAGGCAGAGGAGATGCTGGCACGTCCCAATAGCGCGTTTACAGGGATTATCGGGCCGGATGGTCGTGAGATTGGTCATTCTCTCATTGATGTGGAAGGGATCGTTTATGCGGATATCGATCTGAATCTCTGCATTCAGCCCCGTCAGATGCACGATATAACAGGGCATTACAATCGCTTTGATATCTTCGATCTGAAAGTGAATCGCCGTCCGATCAATGCGATCCGGTTTGTGGATCATCCTTTGGATCAGACGGAATTGAATACACGTGCTGATTGGGATGATCCCATACAGGAGAATCTGCTATGAGTGAAAAGCGTTATTTTCGGGTAGGGCAAATAGTGCCTTCTTCAAACACGACGATGGAAACAGAGATCCCCGCTATTTTGCATGCCCGTGAAGTGATTGCGCCTGAACGTTTTACCTTTCATTCCAGTCGTATGAGAATGAAAACGGTCACAAAGGAAGCACTGACGGCAATGGATGCAGATAGTGATCGTTGCGCGCTTGAACTGTCGGATGCGGCGCTGGATGTGCTGGGGTATGCCTGTTTGGTGGCAATCATGAGTATGGGAAAGGGATATCACCGAATTTCTGAAAAACGCCTCTATCTGCGGACGCTGGAGAATGGTTATCCGGCTCCGGTTGTTACCAGCGCGGGGGCGCTGGTGGACGGGCTTCATGCTTTGGGTGCCAAACGTATCTCCATATTGACGCCTTATATGAAACCATTGACCCAACTAGTGATTGATTACATTGAAAATGAGGGGATTGAGGTGATTGACAGCATTTCGCTGGAAATCCCTGACAACCTTGATGTCGGACGGCAAGATCCTCTTGCGCCAGTGGAGATAACTAAACGACTGAACAGCAATGTTGATGTTATTGTCGCTTCGGCCTGTGTACAAATGCCTTCGCTGGCATCGGTTCCACTGATTGAAGATCGTGTGGGATTGCCTGTTATTTCCTCATCCGTGGCGACCACCTACATGATACTGAAACAGCTTGGACTGAATACATACGTTCCGAGATTTGGCTCACTGTTATCAGGAAAATATTGATCTTATGCCTATCGTAGAGATGTTTTTCACGGATGAACCTTTTAGAATTGGAAGACAAAAACTTTCCTGAGAAAAAAGGTTGTTCAACTTATGCCAGATTCAAAAGTGTTCGTTGACAATTACTTGCCTGCCTTACTCGGGCAGGCATGGATGCTGGTTTCTTCTGAATTCCATGATATCGTTGAAGCGCAGGGGCTGTCAGTGCTGGAGTGGCGGGTATTATCGACATTGGCGGGAAGCGGCCCGATTGGTATCAGCCTTCTGGCGCAAAAAACGGTCAGTAAACAACCTACCATCACACGTGTTTTGCAGCGTCTGGAATCGCAGGGGCATGTAGCACGTTTTTCCAATGGCGGTGGAGATCGCCGTATTACATTAGTACGTCTGACGGAATCGGGGCAGAAAGTAGTGGATGGATTGCTGACTGAAGCTGAATCTCATGAAAAAAATGTACTGGAGTCATTGGGCAATGGCAAAAGTCAGTTATTGAAAGAGGTTTTGCAAGAATTGATTAAGCGACATACGCCAATACGTAAGGCGTTAGGGGAATTTAATAAGTAACCTGCTTTTGTAAGGAGACATATTTTTTGTCTCCTTTGATTCAATTTAAGCATTAACTTAAGCAAATGGATCTCCATATTTTGCCAGAAAATCTATTGCTCCACAGATATCACCTATGATAGCCCCAGGCTTAATATAAGTAGAGCAATGTTATCAGGTAGTTTTATGAGGAATAAGTAATCATCGTGTCAAAATTACTTATTTTGCTCGCAGGTTGGTTTGACACAGTATGAAATACACGATGACCCAAGTATGACAGGCGTGTTTCAGCTGGTTTTGGGTAAAACGTGGGACAACGAGTGTCGTTAGATAACTATTATAAATTATAGGATATTAGGCTACATGCATCAGCATATATTAGTTACTGACAATTTAGGTAGATTGTTAGGTACATTTAACGGTATTAATTATCTTGATGTTGAATTCATATTTTCTGAAAACTCAGCAAGATTCATAAAATTGAGAATGCTTTTTTGTCCTCCTTCTATGGACCCTATTGCAGCAGAAACCATGTATAACATGTTAGGTGAACGTCTGAAAACTATGCATGTGCAGGTTGTTAGCTTCTATAATATAGAGCAAGAAACTAAAGATTTGACGAACATTTTCTCAAAACCAGAAGGTTCCATTACGCTAAGCTTGGGCGAACTAAACTACCTTTACAGTACATTAGTTGACTTCATGGTTAAGGTTGCACAAAATGAAAGCGTCGACATATTGTACTTTTCAGCAGAGAATGAACAACTCAGTAAAATCTACCCTAGGTATGTTAAGCGATTTACTAGGCAGTACAATCTAGAATATATCAATGATGGAGGCAGTTATGCGATACGAATGCAAGGAAACTCATAACAAAGAAAAAATTGATTTTGAGGCCATTCGCCAAGGTAAGATCCAGATGGTTCAAAAATTCATTGCAGCTAAAAAAGAGGCTGAACGCAAAGGTGAAATTGTATTTAAGCTCCTTTAACGATCAGTGATAGTACTCACTTTCCCAATCTGCATAATTTTTTTCAAGTTGCAGCTCTGTCGGCTGTGTTCACAAACGGGAATTGATTCCCTTGCCGCTTCACTGCAACTTGAAACCTATTGAATATAAACAAATTATTTAATCAATAATTTCTGCTTTTCATCTTCATGCTGGGCATTTTCCGTCAGCATCTGAAAATCTTTCGCTGTCCAATATTGTTCCGGAACAGGTAAGTTTTTCATTTCATTGGTCGGCCATAATTGAAGCTCAGCCAGTTTATCCAACGAAAAATGCTGATAATGCTCAGGCAGAGACAGGCGTAATGGACGGCTTTCTTTACCCGAAGGCATTAACGGATAGCGATTGCTCCCGATATCATAATTTCGGATCAGCAATAAAAATTTCTGGGGAATACGCTGATAACTGTTCCACCATAATCCATCGACACTATCAAACATCTCTTTTGTACCTGACCGACTATAAGCCCCTAATTCATTCAAAGTGGCAGGTAAGATGTTTTCCATTGAAGTCGAAAACTGAGTTACCGAAGAAGCATGGCCTTGCAAAATCAGTGTCATTGCCAACCGGGCACCCAGCAGATTTGAATAGAGATCTTCCGGAGAAAACGCAGAAACACTTTCTGGAAAACCGGGAACAGAATAATAGCCATACCATTGGGCAATTTCATGCCAGACGGCAAGCTGGAAAGCCAGTCTGGCAGCTAAATAGGCACTCAAGGTATAACGTTCTGCTGGATCTTCTGGTGGCGTAAAGGCGAAAAAGTGAATTTTACGGGCGGCAAGTTCATTATCCAGCGTTAAATCCCGTTCTTGACCGAGGTGAGCATAGATCTGGCTGAAAAAATAGAGCGTGTAATCTGCGGTATCCCTTACATGGGAGATATCAACAAATCCGCCTTTGTGAGTGTAGAGCAGACCGATTTTTTCACTGCTGACTCCTAACAATGCCGCACTCGCGCCGAGGAAGCTGTCATTGTAGTGATGCTCTCCCAGTTTTTCAGCTTCAACAATATTGTCGATATCATAGAAAGGAACAGGAACTACCCCTAGCTGGGTCTTGATGTTATAACCGAAAACACAACAGGCCCTTAAGCCCTCGGGCGGGGACATCGGCATCAATGCAGGCCAATCTTCCTGTGATTGTTCATGAGTATCACTGCGAAGTACAGGTTGTACAGGATCAGCAGCGGCTGATTTACTCTGACATGCCATCAATAAAAAACAGAGACATAGTGTCATTAACCGTCTCAAAATGCTTCCCCTACCTGAAAGTAGAACCCGGTGCTGTCTTTGCCAACACCAAAATCTAATCTGACATTCATACGTGGTTTAAATTCAAAACGATAGCCTACACCGACAGACGGGAGCCAATGCTTCGTCCCCAATTTTGAAGGTGAATCTCCTAATGTTCCCGTACCAACCCAGCCGACAATACCATGCCGCCAGTCAAGTTTGTGCCTTAGCTCCAGTTGTGTCGTGAAAATATTGTTGTCACGATAACGGCCTTCATAATATCCGCGCATCCGCTGACCGTTGCCGAGCAGTGATAATTGGTTCCACGGCACATCACCTCCGCTGAAACGGGCATAGTTATCAAACGCCAGTACTGTTTTTTCGGATAACGGATGGTAGATAGAATATTGTAACTGAGTGGTATGGAAGCGATAGTCTCCCCCTAACTCCGGGGAAAAATAGGTATAGGTAATCTCAAACGTCTGGCCGTGATGGGCATTGGGCAGGAAATCCCGGGTATCGTAACTAAAGTAGGCACTTACACCGGAACTGACAATTGAACGCCCCCCGACGGATTGTTCGAAATACCGTTTTGCTCCGGCATCCGGATCACTGGCATTGACGGATGAAAAATTCCAGCCTAATCCCATATAGGTGGCATCAGCGACGCGATAGAGCAGACGGGGATGAATATCAAATACCTGTGAGTTATATTTCTCTTTATTATTTTTATCTTTACCCGCGCTATAGCCTTTGCCCCAATAATAAGTCGGAGTGTTATTCACTGTACCGGAAACAAATAACCGCCATTGGTCATTGGCAAGGAAATTGTAATTGGTAAAATTCAGGCCAAATGCGCCGGTAGACGATCCAAAGCCACTAAGCCCCAGAGAAGATGTCTGGCTGATATGATCTGAGCTATCGGGACGATATAAACCAACGACCGCAACGCCAATCCCCACGCCCATCTCAGGTGTATAAAAAGGGCCGGGTAATACACCCCAGTCAATTTTCTTTCGGGTATCAAAATGATTGCTGCCGCCCAACTCGTTTAACCAGCCATCGATTTTTTGTCGATCGGGCAAAATATCAGCGTGTGTGGCTGAAGCAGTAAAAATAAGAAGGCTGGATATCACCAGCCTTTTGCAAGTCTTAAAGCCAAACATTAAAAACGGAACTCGCCGGAAACAAAGAAGGTATTTCGGTTACCGAAACCCACTTCAGATATTACGTTGAAATTACGGGTGACTTCGAAGCGTACGCCCGCAGTATTGCTCCATTTATGAGCGAGATGTTGTTTGACGTCAAATTTGATGTCTGTCATAGGCTTAATCACCTCAAACATTGAAAGCTCAGGTGGTAAATCAAGTCCACCAACATCACCTTTAAAGCGTTGAGTTATGTCTTGATACATAGCGCCTACCCATACTTGAACTTTTGTATTACCTTGACCAGCAATTAATGGGTTAAATACAAATTCATAACCAATACGAGGTGTTAGAACGAAAGCACTAATATCACCATCTAAAATATCCAGATTAGTGCGGGTATAATTAGCATCCAATGTGGCAAAGAATTGATTATAGCCACCCGCCAAAGTTGCTCCACCGCCAAAAGTTTTTCCTTTGAAGTTCAGCTCGAAAGGAATATTTTGAACATAATTAGCTTCTTCAAAAACGGCAATGTTATCTAAATTTGTCTTGGATTTACCTTTGGTTTTTCCATAGACACCATAAACGTTCAGGAAGGGAAATACCCAGGAATCAAGCTTAAGTAGATGGGTTTCGCTTTTTTGGCGAGTATCGCCAGCATCAATAATGATCCCTTTTTCCCAATTTCCAAACTTTGGATTAGTGAATTGAAACTTAATGCTATCTACAACAATATCCTGTCGCATATTCATATAACTATAACTGGCACCAAATGGCTCTGGCAGGTCGTAGCCTTTCGCTCGTGCTTTATCTCCCCAGATGGGCAGAATGCGAGATTCAGATTTAGCAGATCGGGATAAGCTACCGTCATTATTCGTTTGCGGAACTCCAGATTCTGTCATGGTTAATGAGAAAAGTGGGCGTTCACTATCTGCATAGCTATATGAAGTCGCAAGACATAGAGTTGCGGCTAACAATTTGCTGGTGTTAGTTACGTTCATAAATAAATTTGCTTCCTATTCTTGACGGGTAATTGTCTATCAAATCAACAGTAAGAGGATGAAAAGCGGCGTAGATTAGCATAGGTGTTTTAGACAAGCATTAACGAATTATGCTTGGAGATGGTTTATCGCACAATTTGGAGTTTTCGTTTGTTTTCTCACCAAAATAAATTGGTTTCCTCTTCCTTATATGTTAACAAAAATCATCATTTTATTTTGTGATTATTTACAGGGTAATTTTTATCTCGTGTATTATGATTGTAGAAAAATGGCGGATTACTCCGTTATATGGATATATAACGGAGCAGTATTGCTGCGTTTGATTTTTATACTTAACGGAAAGTTTTCTAATGAATTTCTGTTAACGCTGTTCGTGGTCGATATATTGACTGAATCGGAGTAAATAACCATCCGGGTCTTGAACCAGAAATTCTTTCTGACAAACGTGGGTATCGCCTATGCAGTAATAATTATCTTCCAATGGGCGATAAAGTTCGATTCCGTTATTTTCCAGGTTGGCTATAAGTGGTGCGATATCATCGACTTCAATCTGCAAATTGATCCCACGACCGAAAGGTTTACTAAGCTCCCCGATATTCCAGTCGCTGTCATGAAATGCTTCCAGCATTAATTGTGCTTCTCCCAGACCCAAATAGACAAAATCGGGATCTTTTCGCTGAATTAATACTTCGAATCCCAATATTCGTTGATAAAAATCGAGAGATGAAGAGAAATCGGTCACGGTAAGTTCTGGTACCATGCGATTCCAGTATGCTGGTTCTGTTGTGGTATTAGCGTTCACGCTATTTCCCCTAAATGATTATTTATTGATCACATGGCTCTCATCACCGCAAAAATATCTCTCAACATTTTTAAATGCGCTTTCAAAATAAATGTCATAACAGCTTTTGGTGACGTAGCCGATATGTGGGCTGCAAAGCACGTTATCTCGTTTTAATAAAGAGTGATTGTTATCCCAAATCGGTTCAATATCAAATACATCTAATGCGGCAAAACCGGGTGTACCTAAGTCGAGCGCTTTTTCCAATGCCCTTGCTTCTACCAGACCAGAACGTGCTGTATTCACGAATACTGCGGTGGATTTCATTTGGGTAAGATCAGCAAATGTGATGCCTCCGGTGGTTTCTTTTACTAATCGCTGGTGTAGGGTGACGACATCGGAAGTCTGGAAAAACGCTTCGCGGCAGCTTGGAACAATCAAACCTTCTTGGCGGGCTTGCTCTTGGGCACGAGTTGATCCCCAAACCTGCACTTTCATATCGAATGCTTGTGCGTATTTGGCAACAAGCCGGCCTATCTTGCCATAGCCGATTATTCCCAGAGTCTTGCCTGCTACGGTATCGCCAAGTTCAGTCTGCCACTGGCCTTTTTTCATGGCTTCTACAGAAGGGACAAATCTGCGTATGGAACTCTGAATTAACAGCCAGGCTAATTCTGCCGCGGCGACAGGTGAACCAGCCCCTTCAACGACAGCAATTCCCCGTTGTTTACACAGTTGCAGATCGATATTGTAAGCGACTTTCCCTGTCTGGCTGATCAGTTTTAAATTAGGGGTCTTAGACAAGAATTTTTCATCAATAAGGGTTCTTTCACGGATAAGTATCAGGGCATCAGCCTTGGATAACAGTTCTTCCGCTCTAGGATCACGGTCAAGGGCGCCGAGGCAAACCACCTCAAAGTCACTGTTCTGATATAAAATCTGGATTTGTTTTGTAGCTTGTTGATAATCATCAGGAATAATAACTAATGGCATTTGAGACATCCTTTGTACATATTTGAATGAGTCGGATTAACAAAGTGAAAATTGCATCATGTAGTGGGGTATCGCTGGATTAACACCCATCGAAGCCTATACGGGGCGCACATTGCACTTATTGTGTTAATCCAGCCTTAAGTGGCAGTGCCAAATCTATTGGAAAGATCCGAATTATGCTGACGCATGCATAAATTGGATTAGGCATCTTTATACAGAATGTTTCTATAAATACGGAATGAAACCTTATGAACAATATAGTGGTGATGATACGCCGTTTCAGGGATGTTATATAAACTATCCAGATATTGATATGAAATGTCTGGATAGTTCACATCAGAGTGTAGATCCCAGATGGATGGAACTTTATTACGGGAAAGATATTTCAAAGGAATTAATTGAAGTAAAAAATATTTTTGATAAAGGTAATGTATTCCGGCATGAGATGTCGATTCCGATAAAACCATATGATGATTGAATGAACCGCCCTTTTCAGGGCGGTTTGTTGTTCGCTTACCGCATTAGTCGTATCACACTGTCCCGGATAACTCTTTCAGATATTGGAAAATCTGGCGGTAAGATTTTGGTGGTTTATTCGCTGCTTTCTCTTTTTTAGCGTTGCGTACCAGTGAGCGAAGTTGCTGGCGATCCGTATGTGGATACAGTGCTATAACTTCTTCAAGAGCATCATCACTTTCAACCAGTTTGTCGCGCAGTTCTTCCAGCTTATGCAAAATAGTGATTTGCTGGTTATGGCGGTTTTTCAGCTTATCCAGCGCAGTGGTGATCGGTTCAGGATCACGGGAGCGCAATAGTTTTCCGATTAACTGCAATTGGCGGCGGCGGCCTTCACGTTTGATTTTCTGTGCCAGTTCAATGGCTGCCAGTAAATCTTCATCCAGCGGGATACGCTCCAGTTGGTTTTTGCTGAGTTCAACCAGCTCAGTTCCCAATTTTTTCAGTATTTCAGCATCTCGCTTGATTTCGCTTTTACTGACCCAGATTATCTCTTCTTCTTCCTCTTCAGCAGGATAATTGTCAAGCCAATCTTCAGGCTGCTTTGTCATAATCGTTTTCCTTCTAAAAAGGCCGGATGAGGTGTGTTTTGGAACATGACCTATCGTCCGGTGGGTGTTAACATCCTAATATTGTGTATTGTAACTGGGAAAATTGCCTGATTACCACTCGGCATTCATGTCATGAACTGAACTGAGGCATTTTTCCTGACAATTTCTCTCTTTAATTCATTGGATTATGGTTAATTAATGATAGTCACTAATCAACAAATTGCGGAGCAACGCAAGCAACTGGAAGATGCGGTTGCCCATGCCCTGGAATTAGCGAAGGCCGGTTGTGATGCTGCGGAAGTCGCAGTAAATAAAACCACGGGAATTAGCGTCAGCACTCGCTTCAGTGAAGTCGAAAATGTTGAGTTTAACAGCGATGGCGCACTGGGAATTACGGTTTATCATCAGCAGCGCAAAGGCAGTGCGTCCTCTACGGATTTGAGTCCTGAGGCAATCGCCCGTACTGTTCAGGCTGCCATTGATATTGCCCGCTATACATCTCCAGATCCTTATGCCGGCCCTGCCGATAAAGAATTGCTGGCATTCGATGCACCGGAGCTGGATCTTTTCCATCCTGCTGATCTGGACGCAAACAAGGCCATTGAACTGGCTGCCCGTGCTGAACAAGCCTCATTGCAGGCAGATGAACGCATTACTAATACCGAAGGCGGTAGTTTCAACAGCCATTATGGTATCCGGGTATTTGGCAATAGCCACGGTATGCTGCAAAGCTATTGTTCAAGCCGTCATTCTATGTCGAGCTGTGTGATTGCCGAGCAGGACGGTAATATGGAGCGCGATTATGCTTATACAATCGGCCGCCATTTTGACGATCTGCAATCCCCTGAGTGGGTTGGGCAGGAGTGTGCCCGCCGCACACTTTCCCGTCTGGGCGCACGCAAATTATCAACGATGAAAGCCCCTGTTATCTTTTCTGCGGAAGTGGCGACGGGATTGTTTGGTCATTTGGTGGGTGCGATCAGCGGTAGCAGTATTTATCGTAAATCGTCTTTCTTATTGGATAGTCTGGGCAAACAGATCTTGCCTTCATGGCTGACCATCGAAGAGCAGCCTCATTTACTGCGTGGGTTGGCTTCGACACCATTTGACAGCGAAGGTGTACGCACAACGCCATGTGAGATTATTAAAGATGGTATCTTGCAGACTTGGCTGCTGACTTCCTATTCTGCCCGTAAACTGGGAATGGTGAATACTGGTCATGCGGGCGGAATTCATAACTGGAATATTGCAGGTCAGGGGCTGGATTTTAACGGCTTGTTGCGCGAAATGGGGACTGGCCTGATTGTTACTGAACTGATGGGACAAGGCGTCAGTGCGACCACCGGGGATTATTCCCGTGGCGCATCCGGTTTTTGGGTCGAAAATGGCGAGATCCAATATCCGGTCAGTGAGATCACTATCGCAGGTAATTTGAAAGATATGTGGGCGAATATGGTGACAATTGGTAATGATATTGAAACACGCAGCAATATTCAGTGTGGTTCGGTGTTACTGCCGGAAATGAGTATCGCCGGTCAATAGGGATACTCAATTATCAGCAGCCAGTTCGGTATTACTGAGCTGGCTGGAAATTAGCGGTGATATTCACCTGCTGCTTCTGGTTGGTAAATTATTTCTAATACTTTTATGCGGGTTTTTTCGCCGTTCGGCAATTCCCAGATTATTTCATCTTTCACCCGCAGCCCCAGAAGTGCAGCACCCAAAGGTGCCATAACTGACAGTTGTTTGGTGCTGTCTTTCAGGGATGCAGGATAAACCAGAGTACGTATACGTTCTTCATTGCTGCCGAGATCAATAAAGCGAATTTCACTGTTCATTGTGACAACGTCGGCTGGTATATCGACAGGAGGCACGATTTCTGCCCGATCCAGCTCTTCATTCAAGGCATCCGCGATGCTGGTGTTAGCAAATGCGGGCTGTTCCAACAGAGAATCTAAACGTTCTGCATCCAGTTCGCTGATAATAATTTTAGGTTTTTTCATACCACGCTCCAAATTAGGCTCAATACAAAATAACACCCCGCATCGCAAGGAGGGGGGTGTTATTTTCAAATTAATTAAAATGATATTAGGCTGTTCTGTCGTGAAAATAAAGAGATCATGATCACGAACTGTTTTGCGTTGTTAATGGAACAAGGCTTATCCATCGGATATAGAAGCGCTGCCCTCTATCATTTTGAGCCGCAGATTATGCGTCGGTTGTAACGATACGTGGGTTGGTTTCTCCCCAGATAGAAGAGAATTCAACAACGTGCATTCCGCCCCATTTCTGAATGTCAGACTGGGTGATTTCGTCTTTGCCTTGTTTACCGAAGATAACGACTTCATCGCCACTTTTCACTTCTGGCAGGTCGGTGACATCTACCATGACGGTGTTCATGGACACAAGACCAACAACTGGCGCACGGTAACCATTAATCAGCACGTAAGCTTTGTTTGACAGGCTGGAGCTGAAGCCATCAGAGTAACCGACCGGCAGGTTAGCCAGTTTAGAGTCACGTTTCAGGATGAAAGTGTTGTCGTAGCCTACACCGTTGCCTTTAGGGTATGGCTTAACAGAAGCAACGCGGGTTTTCATTTTAATCAGTGGTTTGAACTCCGGGTAAGTAGTTGTCAGGATGCCGTAAAGGGCACTACCCACCCGAACCATGTCGAATTGTGCTTCAGGGATGCTCAACGATGCAAAAGAGCTTGATGCGTGCAGAGTAACGTCTTCACGTTTCAGGTTGGCTGCTTTGAGGTACCAGTCAGCTTGTTCTTTGAAGTTTTTGACACTTTCGCGGATCGCATCCAGATCGGTCAGAGCATGGTGGCTCATGATACCAACCATTTTCAGGTTAGACAGTTTAGCGATTTCCAGCGCTTCCTGCTTACCTTGCTCCGTTTTCATTTCCAGTCCATTGCGGCTCATGAGACCGGTGTTCAGAACCAAATGGACGCGAATGGTTTTACCGTGTTTTTTAGCCATGGCGTCGAGGGTTTTCGCGTGTTCCAGATCGCCAATCACTTCTTCCATGTTATAGGACAGAGTACCTTCAACTTCATTTGCAGCTGCTGCACGAACGCGCATGAGCTGTCCTTTGAAGCCGCTTTCACGCACGATACGAGCTTCTTCGTTACTGGTGATCCCCACACAAGACACGTCAGTTTTAATGATAGATGGCATCAATAGACCAATACCATGACCATAGCCATCGCCTTTCAGGATAGCGCACATTTTAGTGTCTTTATTCAGGTGTGTTTTCAGTGTATGGATATTGTTTTCAAACGTAGTGGTATTGACTTCAACCCAAGCATTATTGGTTTTTGCAACAATTTCAGATTGGGTGTTATCCAAATGTAGTGTTGGTGCTGCTTGAGCAATGCTGTGGGACAGACTCAATCCAAGAATAATTGCCAGTGTAGTTTTATTAAAACGCATGAAATAAATCTCCAGTTTAGGATTTGTGCGTGAAATGAACTGTGTAAATACCCTTTAATGATAAGTTTTTTTGTGATTGGTTTCATACTGTTAACTTATTGAAGATAAACATTTATTGTATATTTGACATTATTTATAAATAGTCAGAATGTTTAACTTAATTAATAATGTAAGACGGCAATTTTTATTGTTGGTGGAAAATTAACAAACAAAATATATGAATGTTTTTTTATCTTTTGGCAGTGTTAATCTCTATTTATGAGTGTGTTACTGAATTGTGAGTGATCTGTTTGGGTAAAGAAGAGGGGGATGGTTTATCAATAATGATCACAGGGTTTGGAGGGGTATGGTGAGATTGAGACAAGGAATATGGCGATGCTAAATGCTGAAAAGAACACTTTTCAGTATGTTATGTCGTTGGGGAAATGGATTATGAGAATGGGGATGTTATTCCTCGTCAAACCCTGAATTGAAAAGTTCGATAATGGCCGCTAATGCTTGTTGCTCATCCGGCCCTGTAGCTTCGGCCTCAATATAACTGCCTTGTTCTGAATCCAGCATCAGCATGGCGATCACGCTACTGGCTTCAGCCTGAATATTGCTACTGTTGCGTAGAATGACTTGCGATTGGAATTGCTGCACCAGATCATGCAATTTCATCGCAGGCCGGGCATGTATTCCGAGCCGGTTTTTGATCTCAAGTCTCTGTTTGACTGTCACGGTTATGGCCTGCGTTATTGAAATTATTTTAGATTTGGTTATTTGCGTTTTTCCAGTGTGCGGTGACGTGATTGCACGTTTTTTCCACGGGAACGGAAGTAATCTGCCAGTTGTTCCGCTACATAGACAGAACGGTGCTTACCGCCCGTACAACCGATAGCGACAGTCAGATAACTGCGGTTGTTGGTTTCCAGCATCGGCAACCAAAGTTCAAGATAACTGCGGGTCTGATAAATAAAATTATGCACTTCCGTATGGCGATCCAAAAACGCAGCAACGGGACGATCTAAACCTGTCATTGGACGTAATTTAGGATCCCAGTGCGGGTTTGGCAGGAAACGCACATCGAAAACATAGTCTGCGTCAATCGGGATGCCATGTTTGAAACCAAAAGATTCAAATACCATGGTCAGCTCACGCTCGCGTTTGCCCAGCAATCTCGTCCTGAGCATCTCCGCCAATTCATGGACGGACATCTCAGAAGTGTCGATGATCAGGTCTGCACGTGAACGCAGAGGTTCCAGTAAATCACTTTCTTGGTCAATCGCACTTTCCAGTGAGAGGTTTTTGCTTGATAGTGGATGCAGACGACGAGTATCGCTATAGCGGCGGATCAGGGTATTGCGATCCGCATCAAGGAACAGTAGCTGTGGCGAAAAGCTGTCAGGTAATCGTGTCAGCGCTTCTTCAAAAATCTCCGGCGATTCCGGCATGTTTCTGACATCTATACTGACCGCCGCTGAGATATCGCGTTCAGCCAGTGAGTTTGCCAATTCTGGCAGCAACACAACAGGCAGGTTATCCACACAATAGAAACCCATATCTTCCAACGCGCGCAGAGCAACGGATTTCCCCGAGCCTGAACGACCGCTGACTATCATCAGCACCATGAGGCGACTCCCCTAAATGTTTTTCGCTATTTATTCAGTAATTATTCTATATAACTCTTCGTCACTCTGTGCGGAGCGCAGACGACGGCAGAGGCTCTTATCGGCAAGGCGCTTTGCAATTAATGATAGTGAGTGTAAATGGATTTGA
This sequence comes from Xenorhabdus littoralis, assembly GCF_033949345.1. Taxonomy (NCBI): domain Bacteria; kingdom Pseudomonadati; phylum Pseudomonadota; class Gammaproteobacteria; order Enterobacterales; family Morganellaceae; genus Xenorhabdus; species Xenorhabdus littoralis. The sequence goes on along the minus strand of NZ_VCDP01000005.1, from coordinate 77,663 downwards.
CACTGGTCTGATGGCACCAATAAAGCGAACAGCAAGTCAACAGGTTGATTATCAATGGCATCAAAGGAAATGGGTTGTTCCAAATGTAGAAATACGCCCACAGCATTACCAGAGCACTCTTTATCCAATTTTCCGTGGGGGATCGCAATCCCGTTGCCAATGCCGGTTGTGCCCACTTTTTCGCGGGAAAGAATGGCTTCGAATACGATATTTTCCGGTAATCCAAGCTGCTTTGATGCCAGCTCGCTGATAATCTCTAAGGCACGCTTTTTACTCGAACAGGGCACGTTGTTACGTGTACATTCGGGTGAAAGTACTGAACTTAGTGGTAAATCTGTTTCGTTGTTCATTTCTTTATTCACTTAGGGCCTTGTTATACCGGATGCCTGATTGAGGCATCCGGTATTGATGAACCGCTTCTGGATATACCCTTTATTTTTCAAGATACCGCTTTATCGGCTATGCCGCCTCTTGAAATCCATCGGGTATAGAACAGTATTGATTCTATGACGGCCCCGTTGTCTGAAAGCTGTTAATGTTGTCTCAATTTACTTTTGTGTTTGGTCAATTGACGTGCAAGTTTATCTGCCAGTCCATCAATTGCCGCATACATGTCTTCATGCTCTGAGGTTGCATGCAACTCACCGCCATTCACATGCACTGTGGCTTCGGCGATTTTCTGCACTTTTTCCACCCGGAGGATGACCTGAATGAGATTAATTTTGTCGAAATATTGATCCAGCTTGCTGCATTTGGTATTCACGATGTTGCGCAGTGCATCTGTAATTTCAATATTGTGGCCTGTAACATTGAGTTGCATAGTGTTTTCCTTCTCTGTGTTGTTCAAACCAGTTTTTTACGTTGGTTTGAGGGCGGGATGGATAACGACTCTCTATATTTTGCGACAGTTCGACGCGCCACTTGAATGCCTTGTTCAGTCAGTATACTGGTTAATTTACTGTCACTCAGTGGCTTGGCCGGGTTTTCTGCCGCGACCAGTTTTTTCACCAGAGCACGTATCGCGGTAGAAGAAGCTTCACCTCCGCTATCGGTACTGACGTGACTGGAGAAAAAGTATTTAAGTTCAAAAATCCCTCGTGGGCTATACAGATATTTCTGTGTCGTCACACGGGAAATGGTGGATTCATGCATGTCAACCTGATAGGCGATATCAGCCAGTACCAGTGGTTTCATATGCTCCTCACCATCTTCAAAAAAGTCTTGCTGGTGTTCAACAATGCAGCTGGCCACTTTCAATAACGTTTCGTTACGGCTTTCGAGGCTTTTTATCAGCCACTTGGCATCTTGCAAGTTATTGCGAATAAACAGACTGTCACTTTCATTATGAGCCTGTTGCCCCAATTCTGCATAGTGCTGGTTGATACGCAGGCGGGGGATGCTATCGGTATTTAGTCTGACTTGCCAGCTTTCATTGATTTTCTGCGTCAATACATCCGGAATAACATATTCGGATTCACCGGTATTGACGACCAATCCCGGTTTTGGCTCCAGTGATTGAATGATATCAATTGCTGCTTTCAGCGCGTTTTCTTTTAATTTGCTCTGACGTAATAAATTACGGAAGTCCCGGTTTCCCAGTAGCTCAAGGTATTTGTTTACAACGAGTCTGGCGTCGTTCAGGTGAGGGGTTTCTGCTGGCAGCATTGAAAGCTGGATAAGCAAGCATTCACGTAAATCACGGGTAGCAACGCCAATGGGATCAAAATGTTGTATGCGCTTGAGGACGGCTTCGACTTCTTCCAAAATTAACTCATCATCACCCATGCTGGCGAGGATCTCTTCGGTAGAAACGGTCAGGTAGCCAGTATCATCAATTGCATCAATGATCGAGGTGGCAATGGCAGCGTCTGTTTCGGTAAACGGCGTCAATCCGGCTTGCCACATCAGGTAGTCTTGCAGACTCTGCGTGGTTTCTCCCTGATAAACGGGAAAATCATCTGCGCTGTAATCACCGCCGGTTCCCGAAGATGAGCCAGCGGTATAGATTTCATCCCAACTGGTATCCAGTGGCAACTCATCAGGCATATTTTTCTGTTCAAGCGCTTCACGGGTATCCATCATTTCCGTCTCGGTATGAGGAAGTTCCTGATTCTCCACTTCATGATGCAGTTCATCCTGTTCAAGCAGCGGGTTGGTTTCCAGGGCCAGTTGGATCTCCTGCTGAAGCTCAAGTGTAGAAAGTTGCAACAAACGGATAGCTTGCTGGAGCTGGGGCGTCATCGTCAATTGTTGACTGATCCTGAGTTGCAAACTTTGCTTCATAGTGTTACCGCTTTTTCCTTAACCTAGCCGGAATAATCTGGCTGGAATGGTTCCTTGAATTGCGCCTGACAGAAAAATGAGCATTAAAGGCGGAAGCCTTCACCCAGATAGACGCGTTTGACCTGTTCGTTGTTCAGTATGTCATCAGGAGTGCCATGAGCAATCAAGTGACCCTGACTGACGATATAGGCGCGTTCACAGACATCCAATGTTTCACGGACATTGTGGTCAGTGATAAGTACACCTAACCCGCAATCCCGCAGATGTTGAATGATCTTTTTGATATCCAGTACAGATATCGGGTCAACGCCGGCAAAAGGTTCATCCAATAAGATGAACTTCGGATCGGCTGCCAGCGCCCGGGCGATTTCTACACGACGGCGTTCACCACCGGAAAGCGATTGTCCAAGATTGTCACGCAGGTGAGCGATGTGGAACTCTTCCATCAGCTCTTCTGCCCGTATTTTCCGTTGTTCCTGATTCAGATCTTTACGGATTTCAAGAACAGCCATCAAATTGTCGAATACACTCAGGCGACGGAAAATAGAGGCTTCCTGCGGCAGGTAGCCTATGCCACGGCGGGCACGTTCATGCAGGGGCAACAGGCTGATGTCTTCTTCATTAATGGTAATGGTGCCTGCATCACGCGGGACAATACCGACTACCATGTAGAAAGTCGTCGTCTTGCCTGCGCCATTGGGACCGAGCAATCCGACAATCTCTCCTGAATTCACTTTCAGACTGACGTCTTCAACGACCTTACGGCCCTTATATGTTTTTGCCAGATTTTCTGCGTTTAGTATTGCCATAACTCGTTATTTACTCTTCTTTTGTACGTCAGTTTTTTGAACGTCAGCTTTGTGGGTATCAGTACCCTGAGCGCTCGAGCCTTTTTCCTGAAGCTGGGAAGGTAACAGAACGGTAGTAACACGTTTACCTTTATCACTAAAGGCTTCCATTTGCTGGGTCGGAACAAGGTAAGTGATCCTATCGCCCTTGATATTACTGTCTAGTTGTTCAAGATAGGCATTATCCGTCAGTGTGATCAGTTCTTTATCCATTTCATAGCGCATTTTGGATGAATGCCCTTTAATGGGTTTCCCGTCATCCAGCATTTGATAGAAAGTGGCCGGATTGCCGTAGGCTTCGATAACGGTTTTCTTCGAGTCCCCTTCCGGACGCGTAACAACGACTTTATCAGCCCGAATATCAATCGAACCTTGCTTTACGATAACATTATCCGTAAATGTGGCAACGTTTCCTGTTAAATCCAGAGACTGTCTTGAGGAGTCGATGGTTATGGGTTTCTTTGAATCTTCTTTCAAGGCCAGCGCGGGAAGGCTGACGGCAAACAATGTACTAAATAATGTACTGGCAATAACGGTATTACGGATTAGGTTGTTCATGTGGAATCTCATAGCGAGTGGTCACCTTTTCAATCAATTCAGCAGTTTTGTCTCTCAGATTGCCGCGCATTTTCATACCAACAGATTTCAGATCGATGCCAGTAATAGTGACCTGATCATCGGATGCGATATCTTGCGTTGTGAGGTTGACGGTCGCATTGTCTGTCGTGATCTTCTGCAATTGTGACGCATCGTTCAGGCTGTCTAATTGGACATCCCCATACAAATAGAGCATTTGATCATTGGTCAGTTTGGCTTTATTGGCTCGCACTGTCCATGTCGGTTCTGTGGCTCCGGTTGTGCTGTCGGGAGCAAATGTTGTCAATACAGGTTTGGTAAACCAAGTTATTTTTGTCTCTGTATAGCTTTTGACATCATCAGCGACCAGTTTGTAAACCAACTTACCTTCCGGATCATAGACGAAATTAATGGCTTTTTGTGTCTGATAAGTGGGATAACCGTCATCCACAATGGGCGATGAGGTATCGTCGTTTACATTCGATAAATTCCAGCCAATCAGCGCGAGTGCGATCAGTACCAGTATTGCGATCAGCCAGGATTGAAGTTTTCTCATTCTTTTTTCAATATTAATTTAGATGGATAACCCTTTGGCATCTTCCAGCTTATTCTGCGCGAAGAGCACCAAATCACAAAGCTCCCTGACTGCACCACGACCACCGGCAATCCGAGTTATGTAGTCTGCTTTTGGCAACAGTATTGGATGGGCATCAGCAACTGCAACAGATAATCCAACTTTTGCCATAACAGGCCAGTCAATAAGGTCATCACCAATATAAGCGACTTGATCTGGCTGTAACGCTAGTTTATCCAACAGTTCCTGATACGCCAAAATCTTATCGCTCTGACCTTGGTAAAGATATGTAATACCTAATGTTTCTGCGCGGTTTTCCAGCAGTTTTGCTTTCCGTCCGGTAATGATGGCAACTTCAATACCGGAAGTGATTAAGCAACGAATGCCATAACCATCACGAACATTAAATGCTTTCAGTTCCTCACCTTTATTGCCCATATAGATCAGTCCGTCAGACATAACGCCATCCACATCACAAATCAGCAGACGGATTTTACTGGCTTTTTCGATAATATCTTTGTCAACAGGCCCGTAACAGGTATCCAGATACTCTTTTTGATTCATTAAGAAATTCTCTTAAGGTTTATACAACTCCGGCCTGTAAAAGGTCGTGCATATGTAATACACCAAGTAATTTGTCCCCTTCTGTCACCAGCAGGGACGTAATATGACGTGATTGCATCAGGTTCAGGGCATCAACAGCCAGCGTATTGGGTTTGATACGAATGCCGCCTGCGGTCATGACATCAGAAATTTTTGCATTGTTTAAATCGATACCCATATCGAAAACACGGCGCAAATCCCCATCAGTAAAAATTCCGTTAATTTGCATGTCATCATCACAGATGACTGTCATTCCCAGTTTTTTACGGGTGATTTCCAATAAAGCTTCACGCAGTGTTGCAGTTTTGGGAACGTGGGGAATGTCATCACCGGTGCTCATCAAGTCACTGGTCAGCAAGAGAAGCTTACGCCCGAGTGCGCCTCCGGGATGGGAGAGTGCGAAATCTTCGGCAGTAAAACCCCGGGCCTGCAAGAGGGCAATGGCCAGGGCATCCCCCATGACGAGCGTTGCGGTTGTACTGGTCGTCGGTGCCAGTCCCAATGGGCAGGCTTCTTGTGAAGTTTTAATGCATAAATGGATATCGGCTGCTTTTCCCATGCTGCTGCTGCGATTATTTGTCATGCAGATTAAGGCGACTTTCTGGCGCTTGAGCACGGGAATCAGAGCCAGAATTTCATTCGATTCACCAGAATTAGAGATTGCCAGCACGATGTCTTTGGGGGTCACCATGCCAAGATCGCCATGACTGGCCTCGCCCGGATGGACAAAGAAAGAAGGAGTCCCGGTACTGGCAAATGTCGCGGCAATTTTTCGTCCGATATGACCGGATTTGCCCATCCCCATAACAATGACTCTTCCTTCACAACTGAACATGAGTTCGCAGGCTTGGCTAAAATCATCATTGATGTACTGTTCGAGACTTGTCAGCCCGTCGAGTTCGATGTGTAATACTTGTTTACCTGCTTGCTGAAAATCGATTTTAGGCATTTCTACTTTCCATCCTTCTTTTTCCACTCTTTTCCCACTTAATCGGTAATGGCTAAATACTGTCATTCGGTGCTGTTATTCAGTACCGTAATAATTAGAAATAAAAAGTACGACAAAATAAGTGATAAAACAGCCTAATAACAGGATGCCGTTTAATCGGTTCAATCGATGTTTTCTTCCCAGACAGAATATCGTGAATAGTACACTAGCTGCCATCATGACCCAAAAATCCCGGGAAAACGCATTCGGTGAAATGGCGCTGGGAGAAAGTATGGCAGGGATACCCAGAACGAGAGTCGCATTGAAAACATTTGAGCCGACGATGTTTCCCATTGCCATGTCATTCTCACCTTTTATCGCGGCAGCAATGGCCGTTGCGAGTTCTGGCAGACTGGTGCCCACGGCAAGGATTGTCAGTCCAATGACCAGTTCACTTATACCATAAATACGCGCGATGGCGGCTGCATTATCAATCACCATGCGGGTGGCAATGGGCAGGATAATTAATCCCAAGACGACCCAGAGAAGAGCAATCCCATTGTTGCCTTCGACCGGTAATTCTGAATTTCGTTCCTGAGTGTAACTGTCCACACCATTATGTTGGGATAAAGCTGTCATCTTGATCATCAGGGCGATAAACAAGAGAGCAGAAAGCAACAGGAGACTCCCATCCAGACGACTCAGGTAGTTATTGGATAACAGATATCCTGCAAATGCGGTAATCAACAACATCCAAGGGACTTCATGCCGCAGGATTTCTGATTTTACGGTAATAGGTCTAATGAACGCTGCCGCTCCTGTAATCAGCAGCAGATTAGTAATATTGGAACCAATTGCATTGCCCACGGCCATGTCCGGCGAACCGTCTAAAGTTGCTGTGATAGATACCATCAGTTCTGGAAGTGATGTTCCGATCCCCATGATTATCAGGCCGATAATAAAGGGGGGGATTTTCAGGGAGCGGGCAAAAACCGCAGCACCATAAACTAATCTGTCGGAAGCATACACCAGTAAAATCAAACCAGTAATGAGCAGTACAATAGTCAGAAACATGGAGTGTCCCTTAAATAAAATTTATTCCGAGCATAATGCTAATAAAGGTTGATTTTTAAACATGAAATGTTTATTCAGCTAAACTTATACATTCTGACGGTCGAGAGGTAAAAAGTAAAATTTGTCGGAACTTTGCTAACGCAAATTGGGCAGTTTTTTTGTAGTATGCACCACGGATTATTTAAATATATACCCAATAGATTTCAAAATGCAGCTAATAAAGCAGTCACTTGAAAGACGGCGGGTATAGACGGGTTATCGTAGTTAAGACAGTTCGATTAACGGTTAGAGGCTATCAATAATGAGTCAACAAACAGCAAATCTCATTGAGATCTGCGGAATGTATTTTACCCGAGGCCAGCGCCCGATTTTTGCTGATATTAATCTGACTGTCCCGAAAGGAAAAGTTACCGCCATCATGGGACCTTCCGGTATAGGAAAAACGACCCTGCTGCGTTTGATTGGGGGGCAAATTCGTCCTGAGCGCGGTGAAATCTGGTTTGATGGTGATAATATTCCGGCATTGTCCCGTCCGCAACTTTATGCTGCCCGCAAGAAAATGAGCATGTTATTTCAGTCAGGCGCATTGTTCACAGATTTGAACGTTTTTGACAATGTGGCTTTTCCCTTGCGTGAGCATACCCAACTGCCTGAAGAGTTGATTCATACTACCGTGATGATGAAATTGGAAGCGGTAGGGTTGCGTGGTGCTGCGCAATTGATGCCATCGGAATTATCCGGCGGTATGGCAAGGCGAGCGGCACTGGCAAGGGCCATTGCACTCGATCCTGATTTAATCATGTTTGATGAGCCGTTTGTTGGTCAAGACCCTATCACAATGGGGATCTTAGTTAAGTTGATCGATGAACTTAATCATGCGCTGGGTGTTACGTGTGTTGTGGTTTCCCACGATGTGCCTGAAGTGCTGAGTATTGCTGATTATGCCTATATTGTGGCTGAGCAGAAAGTTATTGCAGAAGGTACGCCGGAACAGTTGAGAGCGAATCAGGATCAGCGGGTACGACAGTTTCTTGATGGTATCGCTGATGGGCCAGTACCTTTCCGTTTCCCTGCCGGGGATTATAAAACTGAGTTATTAGGATAATGGAATGTTGATGTTAACACGTGCATTGGCTGCGATGGGCAGGCGGACAATTGAAGCTGCGGCTTCATTCGGTCGCGCGGGCTTCATGCTGTTCAATGCAATCATAGGTAAGCCGGAGCCTGCCAAGCAATGGATACTCTTGCGTCAGCAGCTTTATAGTGTAGGTGTCCAATCACTGTTAATCATTGTGGTATCAGGGCTGTTTATCGGAATGGTTCTGTCATTGCAGGGCTATCTGGTTTTAACAACATTTAGTGCAGAAGGCAGCCTCGGCATGATGGTTGCGTTATCACTGCTGCGTGAGCTGGGGCCGGTGGTGACCGCTCTGCTGTTTGCAGGGCGGGCAGGGTCAGCTTTGACCGCTGAAATTGGTTTGATGAAAGCGACAGAACAGATTTCCAGTTTGGAAATGATGGCGGTTGATCCGTTACGCCGTGTTATTGCCCCTCGTTTCTGGGCGGGCTTTATTAGTATGCCTTTATTGTCTTTGATCTTTGTCGCTGTTGGGATTTTGGGCGGTGCAATAGTCGGGGTGGATTGGAAAGGCATTGATGCGGGCTTTTTCTGGTCATCCATGCAATCTGCGGTAGATTGGCAAAAAGATTTACTCAATTGTTTTCTCAAGAGTGTTGCTTTTGCCATCACGGTCACATGGGTTGCACTGTTCAATGGTTATGACGCTATCCCAACGTCAGAAGGGATCAGCAGGGCGACGACGCGTACAGTAGTTCATGCGTCATTGGCGGTATTGGGTTTGGATTTTGTGCTGACAGCACTGATGTTTGGGAACTAAGTCGATGCAAAGCAAGAAAAATGAAATTTGGGTTGGAGCTTTTATCTTGATTGCGTTAGCGGCAATCATTTTTTTATGCCTGAAAGTTGCGGATATCCGATCCTTCGGCAGCCAGCAAACTTATCGTATATATGCTGCATTTGATAATGTGGGTGGGCTGAAAGTGCGTTCACCCGTGAAAGTGGGGGGAGTAGTGATTGGACGCGTGGAAAAAATCTGGCTTGATCACAAAACTTATACACCTCAGGTTGAATTGGATATTTTCAAACAATACGACAATATTTCAAGTACCAGCTCGCTTTCCATCCGAACGTCAGGACTGCTGGGTGAGCAATATATTGCACTTAATCTCGGGTTTGATGATCCTGATTTGGGGACTTCCATCTTAAAAGATGGCGATCGCATTGAAGACACCAAGCCTGCTATGGTACTTGAAGACTTGATTGGTCAGTTCTTGTATAAGAGTAGCGGCGGAAGCCAGGAAAAATCCGCGTCTGCACCCGGGCAAGCATACTAACCAGCAATCCACTGCTTAGGAGAAATAAAAATGATGTTTAAGCGATTACTTATGGTTGCGTTGCTGGTGGTTGCGCCATTGGCCGGCGCTACAGATCAAACCGACCCTTACGCACTGATGAAAGATGCGGCGGAAAAAACCTTCACCCGCTTGACGAATGATCAACCTCAGATTCAGGCGAATCCAGAAGTCTTGCGCCAAATTGTTCGTCAGGAACTGCTGCCTTATGTGCAGATCAAATATGCCGGTGCTTTGGTTCTGGGGCCTTACTACAAAGAAGCGACACCTGCGCAGCGTGACGCTTATTTCAAGGCGTTTGAGTCCTATCTGGAGCAGGCATATGGTCAGGCGCTGGCTATGTATCATGGTCAGAATTACCAGATCGCACCAGAACAGCCATTAGACGATAAAACGATAGTGGCTATCCGCGTCACCATTACTGACTCTAATGGGCAGCCCCCCGTTCGTTTGGATTTTCAATGGCGTAAAAACACCAAAACGGGTCACTGGCAGGCTTACGACATGATTGCAGAAGGCGTGAGTATGATCACGACCAAGCAAAATGAATGGGTGGATATCCTGCGCCAGAAAGGTATTGATGGATTGACTGAACAATTGGCTCTCAGTGCGAAAGCGCCTATCACATTAGAAAAGAAAAAGTGATATGGAAAAAAGTCCTGTTGATAGCAACATAGTCAGCGAAGAAATAGCCGACAAAGAAACAGCGATTAAGGAAACAGCGATTAAGGAAACAGTAAGTTGGGAGAAAGTTGACAATACGTTGTTTCTGAAAGGCACATTGGATCGCGACAGCTTACTTCCTCTTTGGCAACAAAAAGAGAGTGCACTGGCGGGAGTCGATAATATTGAGGTATCTCAGCTTAATCGTGTGGATACTACCGGACTGGCTCTGTTTGTCCGGCTGAAAGGAGAGTGGCAACAAAGTGGCAGGACATTGACACTTTCAGGCGTGGGAGAACGTCTTAAGACACTGATAGACTTATACGGCTTGCAAAATCTCTTAGACGATAGTCAGCCTAAAGCGTAGTTCCACCGTTAGATAATCCGCGCCCTTGTAAGACGATGCCTTACAAGGGCGTTTTTCTTGGTTTAAGAGTCGTCTGGATTCCATTAGGATAGGCGTCTACTATTATTTTCTAATATTATTTTCTAACGACGATTGTGAGCAATTTATGGATATTGATGAAATTAAACAAGTGCTGATGAAAAATCTGGCACTTGATGAAGCTATCGTTAGCGGTGATGGCAGCCATTTTCAGGTAATTGTGGTTGGTGAAATTTTTGATGGCCTGAGCCGTGTCAAACAACAGCAAGCTGTTTACGCACCGCTGATGGAATACATTGCGGATAATCGCATTCATGCTTTGTCAATCAAGGCCTATACACCAGCACAGTGGCAGCGTGATCGCAAGCTTCAGGGATTTTGAGGCTGTTTGTCTCGCCGCGAACAGCACACTTTGAATTAAACAAGAGAATCATGACAGATGGATAAATTTCGTGTGAAAGGGCCTACCAGCCTATCGGGAGAGGTTACTATCTCCGGGGCAAAAAATGCCGCATTACCAATTATGTTCGCAGCGCTGTTGGCGGAAGAACCTGTTGAATTACAGAATGTTCCTGAATTGAAAGACATTGAGACGACTATCAAGCTGCTCAATCGTTTGGGAACAAAAGTGGAACGCAATGGTTCTGTTTTTGTTGATGCCAGTGGCGTCAACGAATATTGCGCCCCTTATGAATTAGTTAAAACGATGCGGGCTTCCATCTGGGCATTGGGGCCATTGGTGGCACGTTTCGGTCAGGGACAGGTTTCTTTGCCGGGTGGTTGTGCCATCGGTGCCCGTCCTGTCGATCTCCATATTTCCGGACTGGAGCAGCTTGGTGCGAAAATTGTGCTGGATGAAGGTTATGTCAAAGCATCGGTAGAGGGTCGCCTGAAAGGTGCAAGTATCGTCATGGATAAAGTCAGTGTCGGGGCGACAGTCACTATCATGACCGCAGCGACCCTGGCTGAAGGCACGACTATTATTGAAAACGCCGCGCGTGAGCCTGAAATTGAAGATACCGCTAATTTCCTCAACACATTGGGGGCCAAAATCAGCGGAGCAGGCTCGGATCGTATTGTCATTGAAGGTGTTGAGCGTCTGGGCGGTGGTGTTCATCGTGTACTGCCTGATCGTATCGAAACAGGCACTTTCTTAGTGGCGGCAGCGATTTCCCGTGGCAAAGTGATTTGTCACCATGCGAAACCGGATACACTTGATGCTGTTTTAGCTAAATTGCGTGAAGCGGGAGCGGATATCAAGGTAGGCGAAGACTGGATTAGCCTTGATATGCACGGACAGAGACCTAAAGCGGTGACATTCCGCACAGCACCACATCCGGGTTTCCCGACGGACATGCAGGCGCAATTCAGTCTGTTGAATATGGTTGCGGATGGTGCAGGCATGATTACTGAAACCATCTTTGAAAATCGCTTCATGCACATTCCTGAGCTGATTCGTATGGGCGGAAGAGCAGAAATTGAGAGCAATACGGTGCTGTGTCACGGTGTTGAGAAATTATCTGGCGCTCAAGTGATGGCGACTGATCTGCGGGCCTCTGCAAGTTTAGTATTGGCAGGCTGTATTGCCGAAGGAACCACAGTGGTAGACCGTATCTATCATATTGACCGGGGTTACGAGCACATTGAAGATAAGCTGCGTGGTCTTGGTGCGAGTATTGAACGTATTAAGTCAACTAACTAAGCAAAATTAATTTCTTCCCTCGCCCATATGGGCGAGGGAAATTAACATCGTGAGAAATAGTTTTAGTAACCATCAAACTCATCAATCGTAACCTCAAGCGTGAGGGAAGTACTATCACGCAGCACAGTGACAGGAACAACGCTGCCCGGCCGGATCTCAGCCACTTGATCCATCGTTTCAGTGGGTGAAATGGCGGGTTTATGATTGACGTTGGTAATAATATCTCCCACCTTAATACCGGCTTTTTCGGCAGGGCCATCCGGTGCAATTTGAAAAACTCTCATGCCCTGAATCTGATTGATATTACTGCCCGATGAGCGGATATGGGGGAGTTCTCTTGCGGTAATGCCTATATATCCCCTGATGACCCGTCCGTCACGGATCAATTTTTTCATGATTGTCGTCGCCAGTTTTGTTGGAATGGCAAATCCCAGCCCTTCAGGAGTTGTACCAAATTCTGATTTATCAAATGTCAGCGTATTGATACCGACCAATTCTCCCAACGTATTGACTAAAGCCCCGCCAGAGTTGCCCTGATTTATTGATGCATCTGTTTGCAGGAAATTCTGGCGACGGGTCGGGCTGAGGCCAACGCGTCCTGTTGCGCTGATAATACCTTGGGTGATGGTTTGCCCTAAATTGTATGGATTACCGATTGCCAACACGACATCTCCGACATGAGCTATTCGCTTAGTATTGATCGGGATGACGGGAAGGTTTGTCGCGTTAATTTTTAAGACAGACAAATCGGTCGGGCCATCTGAGCCGACGACCAGAGCCTCATAAAAACGGCCGTCTTGTAGTGCGACAATAATAGAGCCGGCTTTATTGATGACGTGTTTATTCGTGAGAATATAACCCTGCTCACTCATAATGACGCCAGAACCCAAGGGATGGAGTTCCCGGCTTTCATGGGAAAAACTACCCATGCTGCTGCTATAGATATTGACTACCGCTGGTGCTGCCCGCCGAACTCCTTGGCTGTAACTGTAAACTTTATCGCTGTCATTATTGCTCAGGATATTTTCTAAGCCACTGGGCCGCAGCGAAGGGATGGCAATCAACAAAATGCCTGCAATTAATAAACCTATCAGTATAGAGCGTAATAACTTGATCAGCATGACATTATTCAGTAATAAATGACGATTGAAAGAAGAATAGCATAGAAGTGAACAGACACAGTATCGTACTGTGTCTGTAATATACCCATAGTCTTGCAAGTTGCGGCTTTGCTGGCTCCGGTCACTTACTCCAGTTACATCGCTATAAACATAGAGTTTGGGGATTAGCTCCTTTGCCGTCGCGCTGCCTCCTGAAATTCATTGGGTATAGGCCGCGTTTTTATACTTAATTGATCAATTGTTATTTAGTAACAGATAAACATTACTGTCACCACGTAAAATGTTCAGTGCGACAATAGACGACTTATCTTCAAGAACTTTGCTCAGTTCTTTGATACTCCGCACACGGACATTATTGGCACCGACAATAAGGTCATTTTTCTGCAAACCAGACATTGCAGCAGGTGAATTCAGAGCAATTGCATCCACTTTTATGCCTTGGGTGCTTTTCTCTGTACCATTACTCAACGTTGCACCCTGCATGGCAATGCTCAGTTTTTCTGCTTTGGTTGCTTGCTCCTCGTTGTTCTCTAATATCACGCTGACTTCGAGAGGTCTTCCTTTACGCAGCAGGCCAATTTTGACCTCTTTCCCTGGTGCTGTTGTGCCTACCTTCGCCCGCAATTCAGCGAAGCTGTTAATTTTCTTGCCGTCAAAGGAAACCAGCACATCCCCGGGCTTAATACCGGCTTTCGCTGCCGCTGTTTTAGGAATAACTTCGCTGACAAATGCCCCTTGCTGTGCATCAATGTTGAGTGCCTGAGCAATATCGGCTGTCATCTCAGTACCTTTGATGCCGAGTATGCCGCGTTTGACTTCCCCATTGGTAATGAGCTGTGAGGCAAGGTTTTTAGCCATGTTACTTGGGATGGCAAAACCGATACCGACGTTACCGCCGCCCGGTGCGATGATAGCGGTGTTAATACCGACCAATTCCCCTTTCAGGTTAATCAATGCACCACCAGAGTTACCCCGGTTAATAGAGGCATCGGTCTGGATAAAGTTTTCCAAGCCTTCTAAATTCAGGCCACTGCGACCCAACGCGGAAATGATCCCCGATGTGACGGTTTGTCCCAATCCAAATGGGTTACCAATTGCAACGGCATAATCCCCGATGTGCAATTTATCGGAATCAGCGAAGTTGATGGCGGTCAGGTTTTTGGCATTGTTCAGTTGTAAAAGTGCGATGTCAGTCTGCGGGTCACGTCCAATGAGTTTTGCCGAGTATTCACGACCATCGTTTAATTGAACACGTATTTTATTCGCATTATCAATGACATGATTATTAGTCAGAACATAACCTTTATCTGCATTGATGATAACGCCAGAGCCTAGCCCCTTGAATGGGCGGCTTCTCTGTTCTTGCGGAGGAAGTGCAGGCCCAAAGAAGAATTGGAAATCTTCCGGTAATTGAAGTTGTTGGGTTTGCACTTCTGTACCAGAAACATGCACAGTGACAACAGAAGGAAGCACTTTTTCTAGCATGGGAGCGAGACTGGGTAATTCTTGAGATGCCATTGCAGCAGGTAAGGCTGCATTACTTACCATAGGAACTGAAGCCAAAGACAGTCCAATACTAATTGCGAGTGCGCTGAGCAATGTGTTTTTTCTTTTCATTGAATACGTTCTCTTAATACTTAGGCCAGAAAGGGTATTGTACTTAAGAGACCTATCCTGTTGGAAAGTGTGTTTTTCCCAGACATTACGCTTATTTGGATAGGTTCTAAGCATAATAGTTTCGATGCTGTTATGACTACTGATTATTCAGTAAAGTTCATTAATAATGTAGCTTTAAAGGAATTCTTTACAGGTATTTACTTGAATCCACTGTTAATGAGCCGTGACATCTATTGCTGCCACGGCAAAGGGATTTACTGTTTTTTATCTTGAATGGGGCGAAACAGGCCAGAAGCGCCTTCAGAATAATCCCGTGGAGGCGTGTTGGTTGTTACTTTACTTTTCTTGGTTTCGCTCAGGCGATAATTGAAGGGGTTATCCTGTACTGGCATGTCAGGCATCAGTTCGTTGGAACTTTTAGCCATATGCTGATACAACTGGCGATAATCGCGCGCCATGTTGTCAAGTAATTCTGCGCTACGGGCGAAATGGCCGACCAACTCTTTGCGGTATTCTTCCAGTTCAGTTCGGTTCTTCTCCAGTTCGGTCTGTAACGCATTTTGCTGTCGTAGCTTTGAGCTGCCAAAGCGGACAGCCAGTGCGCCGACGATAAAACCAATGATTAATCCGATCAGTGCATATTCCCAAGTCATGGCAACTCCTTTAGTAACATCATTGTTCTGCAATGTTCTGCAATGTCATTACTATCACTATAACCGTTAATTTAGTCTGAGTGGAATATTGATTATTATTTAATTAATTTGCATGATGCCTAATGTGTTAATTTTATACAAGTTTGCAAGGGTAGGCAGTTAATTATTTTCTGAGAATAAAAAATTTTTGAGGATTGTCACTTCAATGTCATCGATTACACCTTCATCTCTCTATCAATCTGCGCTATCTGACGGCCAGTACCAAGCTGATGATGTACAACGCAACACCGTTGCACGTCTGGATATTATCCATCGCGATCTCATCAACGCCCGTGCTGAGCATGTTCAGCAGCCCGGAGGACTGAAAGGAATGTTAGGAAAGTTGTTTGGACAGCAAACTCCTGAACAGCGTCGGCCTGTTCAGGGGTTGTACATGTGGGGAGGTGTTGGACGGGGAAAAACATGGCTGATGGATATGTTTTTCCGGAGTCTGCCCACAGAGCGGAAACTGCGCCTTCATTTTCATCGGTTCATGTTACGGGTTCATGAAGAATTAACCACTTTACAAGGGAATGAGAATCCTTTGGAAGCTGTGGCTGATGGCTTCAAGGCACAGACAGATATACTTTGTTTCGATGAGTTTTTTGTTTCTGACATTACGGATGCCATGATCCTCGGTACTTTGCTGGAAGCTTTATTTGCGCGGGGAATCTCATTGGTGGCAACTTCCAATATTCCACCTGATGAGCTATACCGAAATGGATTGCAGCGTGCCCGGTTTTTGCCTGCCATCGAACAAATCAAAAAATACTGTGATGTAATGAATGTTGATGCAGGTATCGATTATCGGTTGCGGACACTCACGCAAGCTCATCTTTACCTGACGCCATTGTCGGCAGAAAGCCGGCAGGAGATGCATCAGATGTTTCTGCGTCTGGCAGGGCAGGAAGGTGAACGGAATCCGGTATTGGAGATTAATCATCGCAGTATGCCGGCAATCAGCAGCGTTGATGGGGTGTTAGCCATCAATTTTAAAACGTTGTGTGAAGATCCCCGCAGCCATTTGGATTACATTGCATTGTCGAAACTTTATCATTCCGTTTTGCTGCATGATATGCCGATTATGACGGCATTGAATGAAAGTTCAGCACGGCGTTTTATTGCTCTGGTTGATGAGTTCTATGAGCGTCAAGTGAAACTCATCATCAATGCCGCAGTACCGATGGAACAGATTTATCAGGGGGAATTACTGACGTTTGAATATCGGCGTTGCTTGTCCCGATTGCAGGAAATGCAAAGTGAAGAGTACCTGAAACTTCCGCACCTGCCCTGATTATACTTATATCTTTCGTCTACCCACCATCTTTCAGGCTGCAACTTGAATGATGACAGGATATTTATCCCCGGGAATGAGGATAATATCAACCAATGGGATAATTATTGAATTTGGGGTCGATTTTTTACGATGACTTCTCTATAATCTTGCGACCCCACGTTACAGCAAGATTTTTTTCCCAAAAACTTGCATTAGTGCCGGCATAGGCTATTCGAAGGGGTAGGTTTGCTGGACATGAGCCGTGTGAACCTCAAAAACAGTTTCTGAACATCGAGTGTTCACCAACGTGTAACTTATAATTGGGTAAGCTTTAATGAAAACTTTTACAGCTAAACCAGAAACCGTAAAACGCGACTGGTATGTTGTTGACGCAGATGGCAAAACTTTAGGCCGTCTTGCAACTGAAATAGCTCGTCGCCTGCGCGGCAAGCATAAAGCGGAATATACTCCGCACGTTGATACTGGTGATTACATCATTATTGTTAACGCAGAAAAAGTTGCTGTAACTGGCAACAAACGTGCTGACAAAATCTATTATCATCACACTGGCCACATCGGTGGTATCAAGCAAGCGACCTTTGAAGAGATGATTGCCCGCCGTCCTGAGCGTGTCATTGAAATCGCGGTTAAAGGCATGCTGCCAAAAGGGCCACTGGGTCGTGCAATGTACCGTAAAATGAAAGTTTACGCGGGCAGCGAGCACAACCACGCGGCACAGCAACCACAAGTTCTGGACATTTAATCGGGATTATAGGCAATGGCTGAAAATCAATACTACGGCACTGGTCGCCGCAAAAGCTCCACCGCTCGTGTCTTCATTAAGCCAGGTAGCGGTAACATCGTAATCAACCAACGCAGCCTCGAAGTTTACTTCGGTCGTGAAACTGCGCGCATGGTTGTTCGTCAACCACTTGAGCTGGTTGAAATGCTGGGCAAACTGGATTTGTACATCACTGTTAAAGGTGGTGGTATTTCTGGTCAGGCAGGCGCAATCCGTCACGGTATTACCCGTGCACTGATGGCTTATGACGAGACTATGCGTCCTGAACTTCGCAAAGCTGGCTTCGTTACTCGCGATGCTCGTGAAGTTGAACGTAAGAAAGTGGGTCTGCGTAAAGCACGTCGTCGTCCACAGTTCTCCAAACGTTAATTTGTTGCCACTATTGTGGCAGTGGATTAAAGTTGAAAACCCGCCATTTCTATGGCGGGTTTTTTTATCACTTTCAATCTTTCAATCTTTCAATCTTTCAATCTTTCAATCTTTGATAACCCGCTATTTCTTGCGAAAAAATAGCATATTAAAGAAACAAATTTTCATACTTCGATATTTCATCATTAATTCTCAATGTACTTCCTCACAAAATGGGCAAAATCTGATAGACTAGTGACAATTTTTTGCCTTATCCATGAATTTGCCTGATTTGGCAGAGGTAAAAGATATCTCTGATAGACTTCTCGTTGCCGCCAACTAAGCACGCACTTGAAAAATAGAAGAGGATAGCCTCGGATAATAAGTGCGAAGCAGGATGAGAATATGAGCGAGAATGGCCGCTGTTTATTTAAGGGCTGTTCGTTCCTTTTGTTAGATAAACTTGGAGGTTTTCATGGCTGTCGCTGCCAACAAACGTTCGGTAATGACTCTGTTTTCCGGCCCGACCGACATTTTTAGCCATCAAGTGCGAATTGTACTGGCGGAAAAGGGGGTCAGCGTTGAGATTGAACACGTTGAAGCAGGTAATTTGCCTCAGGATTTAATTGATCTTAACCCTTACCAATCGGTTCCAACTCTCGTTGATCGTGAGCTGACTCTGTACGATTCTCGCATCATTATGGAATATCTGGATGAGCGTTTCCCGCATCCGCCACTCATGCCTGTGTATCCTGTCGCACGTGGCTCCAGCCGCCTGATGATGCATAGAATTGAAAAAGATTGGTATTCCTTGATGTACAAAATCCAGGAAGGAAATATTCAGGAAGCGAACGCTGCACGGAAACAGCTTGCTGAAGAATTGCTGGCTGTTGCACCTATTTTCAGAGAAATGCCATTCTTCATGAGTGACGAATTCAGTTTAGTGGATTGTTACCTGTGTCCGCTGCTGTGGCGTTTGCCTGTCTTGGGTGTCGAATTGTCTGGCCCGGGTGCGAAAGAGCTTCAGATTTATATGCAGCGTGTGTTTGAACGCGACGCATTTTTGGCTTCACTGACGGAAGCTGAACGTGAAATGCGCTTACAATCACGGAGCTAATTTATGGAGATGATCCAAATGTCTCCACGCCGCCCTTATCTATTGAGGGCACATTACGAATGGCTGTTGGATAATGAATTGACCCCGCATATCGTTGCGGATGTTAGCCTGTATGGGGTAAACGTCCCGATGGAATATGCACAAAATGGGCAGATAATCCTGAATATCTCACCGAGGGCGGTTGGCAATCTGGAGTTGACCAACGATGAAGTGAGATTCAATGCCCGTTTTGGTGGTGTTGCACGTCAGGTTACTGTCCCGATGGCGGCGGTGATTGCGGTTTATGCCCGTGAAAATGGCGCAGGAATGATGTTTGAGCCAGAGCTTGCCTATGAAGGGGATGTTGAGTCAGAGGAAACAGATTTGCCAGTAGCGGATAATTTAGTGCTTATCCGTGATCGCAAAGCTTCTCGTGCCGATGATTCACCAGATGATGAGCCACCTAAGCCACCGAAAGGTCGCCCAGCCTTACGCGTCGTAAAATAACTGCGCAGTTAACGATATATCCATATCCCATATTCTATATTTAATAGATTTTCGAGTTGCGGCCGACAGAGCAGCAACTTGAAAAATTAAAGGGATAGTAACAATATGAAAATAGAGGAGATATCATTCTCCTTTATTTTTTATAGTGTCTATTTCCGGTGTTAAAAATAGACACTGTGATTTTTCTCAAATTCCCACATACACATATCGATCCCATTCTTGCTTTTCCCTGTATTAGCTTTTCTCGCTGCATTCAGGCTGTTCATCACTTGCCCGAAAAACGATTTCTGTTGTTGAAAGTTATGTATTGTTGAGGGAATAGTGCAGATATTAGCGGATGATAAAGTCCGATGATTTTCTGCCAACGACAATACTTCGACTGGATTGTTAATCAAAGCGAATGATAGGGCGCTAATGGTTTTTTCAGAGAATTTGGGATGAATATTCGGGGATAATTTGAAGGCAACTCGCAGCCATTGGCTGTCACCGGTTGAAATGTGATGGATAATTTTATCCATCTCTCGCTCTTCACTTAACTCAGCCACCACAGAATTGATTCCCCTTTCATGTACCTGGCGCATAATTCTGTCAGGAGTATATAGCCCGGCAATTGATGGCAGGCTTATCAAGGATATGAAAGAGAAAAAGAGTATCTGTGTGGGTAAGCGCATATGTGTTTCTACCTGTTATTATTACTTTAATGGTCTTTTAATTCACGTCTATTTAATCAGTTACACTGAAAACTTTATTTCCGAAAAAAATAAACCTTATTGCTGTGTTACGGTATTGCACTATTGTTGTATTGTTGTAATGGATGCGAGATTAAATTGGAATATTTGACTTTGGGATATAAGAATAATCGCATAAACCAAAAAAACACAACCTATATGGTAGTAAGAGAAAAATAAAAAACAACTGCTTTTATTTAATTTGACTACAATTTTCTCCGGCTAAAAAACCGGAGAAGTT
The DNA here is from genome assembly GCF_033949345.1 of Xenorhabdus littoralis. NCBI lineage: Bacteria > Pseudomonadati > Pseudomonadota > Gammaproteobacteria > Enterobacterales > Morganellaceae > Xenorhabdus > Xenorhabdus littoralis. Next base: position 57,166 of record NZ_VCDP01000005.1, on the reverse strand, counting down.
ATGAAAGTGAAGGATGTATGAAGGGTGTATGAAGGATTAGACTTCCAGATAGTCAAGAATGCCGGAAGCTGCTTTTCTGCCTTCAGCAATGGCAGTTACCACTAGATCTGAACCCCGCACGGCATCACCGCCCGCGAATATCTTGGGATTACTTGTTTGGAAAGGTAGGGCACCGGATTCAGGAGCGATAATGCGTCCTTTTTTATCGATATCGATCTGATGTTCATCCAGCCAATTCATGGCGTGAGGTTTAAACCCAAATGCCATGATTACGGCATCCGCTTCTATCACGAATTCGGAACCCTGAATGATCTCCGCTTGCCGACGGCCTTTTTCATCCATAGCGCCCAGTTGTGTTTTCGCGACCCTGACCCCACACACTTGTCCTGTACTGTTAATCTCAATGCTAATCGGCTGGAGATTGAAAAGAAATTCGACTCCTTCCTCTTTGGCATTTTTCACTTCACGGCGGGAGCCCGGCATATTTTCTTCATCCCGGCGATAGGCACAGACAACATGGGTGGCACCTTGACGAACCGAAGTGCGAACACAGTCCATTGCTGTATCTCCGCCCCCTAATACCACAACCCGCTTACTTTTCATGTCAACATAAGGTTGTTCTGGCAGAGCTGAGTAGTTCATCAACTGGCGGGTGTTGGCGATTAAAAAAGGCAAAGCGTCATAAACACCATTGGCATTTTCATTTTCCAGCCCACCGTGGATGGATTGGTATGTGCCAACACCAAGAAATACGGCATCAAATTCTTGTTTGAGTTCGGTCAGTGTGATCTCTTTGCCTATTTCCGTATTTAAGCGGAATTCGATCCCCATCCCGGAGAACATTTCACGGCGGCGGATCATCACTTCTTTTTCCAGTTTGAAAGCTGGAATACCAAATGTGAGTAAACCGCCAATTTCAGGATGACGATCATAAACCACCGCTTGTACACCGTTGCGGATAAGGACATCCGCACAAGCCAGTCCTGCCGGACCGGCACCAACCACTGCCACACGTTTGCCTGTCGGGATGACATGTGACATATCCGGCTTCCAGCCCATCGCGATGGCCGTGTCGTTAATATAGCGTTCGATATTACCGATGGTGACAGCGCCGAAATCGTCATTCAGCGTACAGGCACCTTCACACAAGCGATCTTGCGGGCAGACTCGCCCGCAGACTTCCGGCAGGCTGTTGGTCTGATGGGATAATTCTGCGGCCTCGATAATGCGGCCTTCATTGACTAATTTCAGCCAGTTTGGAATGTAATTATGGACGGGACATTTCCATTCACAATATGGATTGCCACACCCGAGACAGCGGTCTGCCTGCGCTTGTGCCTGGATCTCTGAGAATGGCTCATAAATCTCCACAAATTCTATTTTGCGGATTTTTAATGGCTTTTTGGGCGGATCGACACGCTGTAAGTCGATAAATTGATAAACATTCTGACTCATTACATTCTCCTCACTGCGCCTGAACCCGCAATTCTGCGGAGGAACGGCTACGATGCCCCAGTAACGCGCTGACATCACTGGATTTAGGTTTAACCAGCGCAAATTTATTGACCCATTGTGACCAATTTTCCAATATGCTTTCGCCGTGTTGAGAATTAGTCAGACGGACATGTTCGGTGATTAATCCCCGCAGGTGCTCTTTGTGAATGGCGAGGGTATCCATTGAGAGAACTTCCACCAGTTCCGGGTTGACGCGTTTGCGGAAATCATCCAATTCATCAAGTACGTAAGCGAATCCGCCCGTCATGCCTGCGCCGAAATTCACACCAGTGCTGCCGAGAACACAGACGATCCCGCCAGTCATATATTCACAGCCATTATCGCCGATCCCTTCAATCACAGTGATAGTGCCTGAGTTACGTACTGCAAAGCGTTCGCCGGCACGTCCGGCGGCAAAGAGCCGTCCTCCGGTTGCACCATAAAGGCAGGTATTGCCGATAATCGTGGCTTCGTTACTTCTGAATGCTGAACCAACAGGGGGACGGATGGCAATAAGACCCCCTGCCATTCCCTTACCGACATAATCATTGGCATCGCCGGTTAAGGTCAGTTCAACACCACCCGCATTCCAGACCCCAAAACTTTGCCCAGCCGTTCCGGTGAAATTCAGTTTGATCGGATCTGCTGCCAGCCCCTGATCACCATATCGTGCAGCAATCTCACCAGAAAGAGAGGCACCCACAGAGCGGTCTGTATTTTGGATATCAAAATAGAAGCTTTTACTCTGCGATTTTTCGACATAAGGCATGGCCTGAGTCACGATGGCTTTATTCAGCTCGCCTTGGTCAAAAGGTGGATTATCTTCTGTACAATGCAGATCTTTTCCCGCATGTGGTTCTGCTGTTTCCAGCAGTGGCTCAAGGTTGAGCTTGCTCTGTTTGGCTGAAATACCCTCAAGGATTTCCAACAAGTCTGTCCGGCCAATTAAGTCGGTTAGTTGTCTCACACCTAGCTGCGCCATTAATTCACGTGTTTCCTGAGCAATGAAGCGGAAGTAGTTGATGACTCGTTCCGGCAAACCGTGATAATGGGATTGACGCAGTTTTTCATCTTGCGTAGCTACACCAGTAGCACAGTTGTTTAAATGACAGATCCGCAAGTATTTACAGCCGAGAGCAACCATCGGGCCAGTACCAAAACCAAAACTTTCCGCCCCTAAAATCGCGGCCTTGATGATATCCAGACCTGTTTTCAGCCCACCATCAATTTGGAGGCGTATTTTATGGCGCAGTCCGTTGGCAACCAACGCTTGCTGGGTTTCCACAAGACCCAGCTCCCACGGACAACCGGCATATTTGACGGAAGAGAGGGGACTCGCACCCGTTCCGCCATCGTAACCGGCGATGGTAATCAGGTCAGCGTAAGCTTTGGCTACTCCCGTGGCGATAGTTCCTACGCCGGGTTCTGAAACCAGCTTGACTGAAATTAATGCTTTCGGATTCACTTGCTTAAGATCGAAAATCAGCTGAGCCAGATCTTCGATAGAATAAATATCATGGTGCGGCGGTGGAGAAATCAGTGTTACACCCGGCACGGAGTAACGCAATTTGGCGATATAAGGTGTGACCTTATCCCCCGGCAACTGCCCTCCTTCTCCCGGCTTAGCGCCTTGGGCGACTTTTATCTGAATGACATCCGCACTGGCCAGATAAGCCGGTGTTACGCCAAATCGTCCCGATGCGACCTGCTTGATGCGGGAGACTTTCTTCGTCCCATAACGAGCCGGATCTTCCCCGCCTTCGCCGGAGTTGGAAAAACCACCCAGCGTATTCATCGCTTCAGCGAGCGCTTCGTGGGCTTCAGGACTTAGGGCACCAATTGACATGGCTGCGGTATCAAAACGCTTGAACAGGGATTCTGCGGGCTCTACGTCCTCAATAGCGATGGGATCATCTTTAGGCGCAATAGCGAGCAGGTCTCGCAGTGTTGTAGTGGGTCGTCCATTCACCAATTCGGAATATTTCTGGTAATCACTGTACCTGCCACTGTGAACCGCAGTCTGTAACGTGCTGACAATATCAGGGTTATAGGCGTGGTATTCTCCGTCATGAACATATTTCAGCAGCCCTCCTTGATCGATGGTATGGCGATGCAGCCATGCCCGTTTAGAAAGATTACGCAAATCTTGTTCAAAATCGCTGAAATCCGCCCCTTCAATGCGACTGACTACACCATTGAAACAGATATCCGTCACCTCTGAATGCAAGCCGACGGCTTCAAATAATTTAGAGCAGCGATAAGAGGAAATCGTGGAGATGCCCATTTTGGACATGATCTTATACAGCCCTTTATTAATGCCGTTACGATAATTCAGCATGACGCGGGTATATGGCGCATTTATTGTGCCATCATCTACCATTTTTCCCAGTGACTCATACGCCAGATACGGATAAACAGCAGTAGCACCAAAACCCAGAAGTACCGCAAAATGATGTGGATCGCGTGCGCTGGCGGTTTCTACGATCAAATTGGCATCACAACGCAGGTTTTTCTCAACCAAACAATGCTGAATGGCACCGACAGCCATCGGTGCAGGGATTGGCAGTCTTTCTGGTGAAATATTGCGATCAGACAATACCAGCATGACCGCCCCATTACGGACTAACTTTTCTGCTCGGTCACATAAGATTGAAACCGCGCTTTTAAGACTGGTTTCCTGTGGATTGAAGGTTAAATCCAGCCTATCTGCGCGATAGTAGGACTCTTCCTGAGTCGTCAACTGAACGAAATCAGAATAGAGCAAAACGGGGGATTCAAAGCTCAGTCGATGAGCCTGTCCTTCCGCTTCACAAAAGACATTCATTTCTCGTCCAATACGGGTAGCCAGTGACATAACATGAGCTTCACGCAGTGGGTCAATGGGGGGGTTAGTGACTTGGGCGAATTGCTGGCGGAAATAGTCATAGATAATGCGTGGTCGGCTGGAAAGTACGGCAAACGGTGTATCATCTCCCATTGAGCCAGTTGCTTCCTGAGCATTTTCACCAATGGCACGGATAATCTGATCCAGCTCTTCACTACTGTAGGCAAATTGCTTGTGGTATGTTGCCAACAGCCGATCATCAAAATCTCGCTGTCCCACCTGGTCTTCCGGCAATTTTTCAAACGGGATCAAATATTTTACGTTTTTCTCGAGCCACTCTTTATAGGGATGTCGGATTTTTAAATCATTATCCGTTTCGGCGGAATGAAGAATGCGGCCTTCATAGGTATCGATGACCATCAATTCACCGGGCCCGACCCGACCTTTTTCCACGACTTCATCTGGCTGGTAATCCCAGATACCGATTTCGGAAGCACACGTAATCAGCTTATCTTTGGTAATCACATAACGGGCAGGGCGCAAGCCATTCCGATCCAGATTACAGGCGGCATAACGACCATCGGACATCACGATACCGGCTGGCCCATCCCACGGCTCCATGTGCATGGAGTTAAAATCAAAGAATGCGCGCAGATCGTCATCCATATCAGGATTATTCTGCCATGCCGGCGGAACCAGCAGGCGCATTGCGCGGATTAAATCCATACCGCCGTTGAGGAACAGCTCCAGCATATTGTCCAGTGAGCTGGAATCAGAACCGGTTTCATTAACGAAAGGGGCGGCAGTATGTAAATCAGGAATGAGCGGAGTACGGAATTTATAAGATCTGGCTTTTGCCCATTCGCGGTTTCCCGTAATGGTATTGATTTCCCCATTATGGGCCAGATAACGAAATGGCTGTGCCAGCGGCCAACGGGGAACCGTATTTGTTGAAAAACGCTGATGGAACAGGCAGATGGAAGATTCCATTCGCAGATCAGCCAGATCGGGATAAAAACGTGGCAAATCGGCGGCCATGCATAGCCCTTTGTAGATCATGACCAGATTAGACAGGCTACAAATATAAAAGTCGCTGTCAGTGATGCGTTTTTCTATGCGGCGTCGGGCGATGAACAAGCGGCGTTCCAGATCCTGTGTCCGCCATCCGACAGGTGCATTGATAAAAACCTGCTCAATACGAGGCAGGCTCGATAAGGCAATATCACCCAAAATATCGCGATTAATGGGAACTTCCCGCCATCCCACAATAGAGAGCGTTTCGTTTTGTAATTCTTGTTCGACGATATCGCGACATGCTTGGGCGATGTTGGCATCCTGACTTAAAAACAGCATACCTACTGCATAGTTTTTGGCGAGCCTCCATGATTGCTCGTTGGCAACCATCTGAAAAAAGCGATCGGGCTTTTGCATTAATAAGCCACAGCCGTCGCCTGTTTTCCCATCAGCCAAGATCGCGCCACGGTGCTGCATCCGAGCCAGTGCATGTATGGCTGTGCGCACGACTTTGTGGCTTGGCTCACCTTCAATATGAGCGATTAATCCAAAACCGCAGTTATCTTTTTCCTGCAAATTATCATACAACATTGTGAAGCTCCCCACGTTCTGTCCGGCTCTCACATCACTCACGAGAAGAGAGATAAAAATAGATATATATATTATTTCTACGGGCGTCTGATTTGCGCCCTCAGCCAAACGCCACTTGTCTTATTTGCAATAACAAGCGGTAAATCAAAATGATGTTGTGTTACTACATAGTGTCACTGAATATAGTGTCACTGAATATAGAGTCACTGAATATAGTGTCACTGCATAAATATGAGTCGGGTGATTCTCCGACGGGTAATTCTCAGTGAATTCCCAACTTAGCGAGAAAAATAGAGTAGGTCAAATAGTGATTAATTATGTTTTTCAGGATGATTATTTTTGTATTTATTTGAATTTAAACTGAAAATAATGAAAAAACGTATTTTGTGAGCCAGATCTCTCATCTGAAATGTTGTGAGCTATATCACTAAAATTACCGCGTTATTTATTTTGCATATGCTTTGAAATTCAATTTAATTGGAGTTTTAATCTAAATATTTTAAATAAAGCGGAGTAAATACACGTATTTTGCATTCAATAAGAATAACGACTTGGTTTATTTTTAGTCAAAAAAAGAGAAGGCAAGATTTAGTGACTAATTATTCTTTTTTTGTGATTGTTTATTCTTGGAAAATATTAAGGATGATACTCCACAACAAAGTTGAGTTTTTTTTACATTATGATTCAATCTGGTGACTTTACTGGAAATCGTTTTACTGGGAATTGTTTTTACTCTGGGAGTAGTTATGAAGCTGATTCGAGGGCTTGCCCGATACTATGTAGACTTGATGATGAAGCTAGGCTTGGTGCGTTTTTCATTATTACTCGCATCCGCCCTGGTTATTCTTGCAATGGCTATGCAAATGGCGGTCACGTTTGTATTGCATGGCGAAGTGCAGAGCATTGATTTAATCCGCTCTATCTTTTTTGGTTTATTGATCACGCCTTGGGCAGTTTATTTTCTTTCCATCGTGGTGGAGCAACTTGAAGAATCCCGTCAGCGTGATGCAACATTGAATCTGCAACTCAAAGAAAACATCACTCAGTTGAATCAGGAAATCAGCGAAAGGGAAAAGGCAGAAAAAGCGCATTTGATTTTGCTGGATAAACTCAAATTAGAAATGGAGCATCGTGAGAAAACCCAGATTGAGCTTGAACAGCAATCGATACTATTGCGTTCATTTTTGGATGCCTCTCCGGATCTGGTTTACTACCGCAATGAAGAAAATGAATTTTCCGGCTGCAATCGGGCGATGGAGTTACTGACCGGAAAAAGTGAAAAGCAGCTCATTGGCCTGACACCGAGGGATGTCTACGATAAAGAAATTGCCAGTAAAGTGATGGAAACCGATGAAAAAGTCTTTCGTCACAATGTATCGCTGACTTACGAGCAGTGGCTGGTTTATCCCGATGGGCGTAAAGCTTGTTTTGAGCTCAGAAAAGTTCCTTTTTATGATCTCATCGGAAAGCGGCACGGGCTAATGGGCTTCGGACGCGATATAACGGAGCGTAAGCGTTATCAGGACGCGTTGGAGAATGCCAGTAGGGATAAAACCACCTTTATCTCTACAATCAGCCACGAGCTTCGTACGCCTTTAAATGGCATCGTTGGTTTGAGCCGAATTCTGATGGATACCGAATTAACACCAGAGCAGTGCAAATACCTGAAGACGATCCATGTCAGTGCCATCACTCTTGGAAATATTTTCAATGATATCATTGAATTAGATAAAATTGAGCGACGTAAAATCCAGCTTGATAACCAGTCGGTTGATTTTACTGGCTTTATGGCTGATTTAGAGAACGTTTCAGGCTTACTGGCACAGCCTAAAGGTATCAAATTTGTGCTGGAACCAGAACAGCCACTGCCTGCCAAAGTATTGACCGATGGAACCCGCTTGCGACAAATCCTGTGGAATTTGATTAGCAATGCCGTGAAATTTACGCCCAAAGGCGAGATTCGAATCCGTATCTGGCGTGAAGAAGGAGATCACTTATTATTTGAAGTTACGGATTCAGGTATTGGTATTCCCTCTGATGAATTAGAAAAAATCTTCGCTATGTATTACCAAGTGACAGACAGTGCTGGTGGGCGTCCCGCGACAGGAACAGGCATTGGCCTTGCTGTTTCGAAACGCCTTGCTCAAAGCATGGGAGGGGACATTACTGTGAAAAGTACAGTAGGTGAAGGTTCTTGCTTTACCTTGTCAGTTATCGCTCCCGCTATTGATGAACATCCCGGAGGGAAAGAGAAGCAAGATGATGCCTTGCCATTACCGGCGCTCAACGTTTTGCTGGTTGAAGATATTGAACTGAACGTCATTGTTGCCCGCTCTGTGCTGGAGAAGTTGGGGAATACCGTTGATGTTGCCATGAATGGTCATGATGCACTGGCGATGTTTGATCCTGATGAATATGACTTGGTATTGCTGGATATCCAATTGCCGGATATGACAGGACTCGACATTGCCCGCCAATTACACCGGAGTTATTCCTCTCAATCCTTGCCGCCATTAATTGCCCTGACCGCTAATGTATTAAAGGATAAAAAAGAATATCTTGATGCAGGGATGGATGATGTGCTCAATAAACCGCTTTCCGTTAAGGCATTGAAAGCAGTGATGGCAAAATATTGGGGCAAGTCATCTGAATTGAAACACACACTACTGGAGGCTGATATTGTGAAGAAAGACGAAGAGTTACTCGATACGGAGATGCTTAACCAATACATCGAATTGGTTGGGCCGAAAATGATTGTTGATAACTTGGCTCTCTTTGAAACCATGATGCCAAATTACCTTGCCTTGCTGGACTTAAATATGACGGCCAGAGATCAGAAAGGAATTACGGAAGAAGCACATAAAATCAAGGGAGCTGCTGGTTCTGTAGGATTACGCCATTTACAGCAGTTGGCTCAGCAAATTCAATCACCTGATTTACCAGCATGGTGGGATAATGTTCAGGAATGGGTCGATGAGTTAAATTCAGAGTGGAAAAACGATACGGAAACATTGAGAAACTGGTTGTCGGACGCTACAAAAAAATAACCCCAACCGAAGTTGGGGTGCGCGAATACTGCGCCAACACCAGGGAAACTTGTTTACCCGCTTATCTGAGATTTATTTTCGGTGCGAGTCGTTAGAGAATTCTTTCACACAGAACACAAGTACCAACATAGCAAAGATAAGATTTTTTGTTACAAGATTCATTAAAATTTGTGATGAAGATTGGTGTTTAACCCTCTAAGGGGTTAAGCATTAATCTACTACAAATGGAGAGAAATATGAAATCAGTTGCCGTTATATTAAGTGGATGCGGAGTCTACGACGGAAGTGAGATTCACGAATCAGTTCTGACAATGCTCTCTTTAAGCCGTCTTGGCGCTAAAGTGTCTTTTTTTTCACCTGATGAGTCACAACATCATGTAATTAATCACCTTAATGGAGAGGAAAAACACGAAACCCGTCACATAATGGAAGAATCAGCCCGTATAACACGCGGAAATATACAACCATTATCTAAAGCCGATATTAATGAGTTGGATGCGTTGATTATTCCCGGGGGCTTTGGAGCAGCTAAAAATTTATGTAATTTCGCATTTAAAGGATCAGATTGTGAAATAAATAAAGAGTTATTAAGTATTGTGCAGGGTATGCATCAACAAGGCAAACCAATGGGGTTCATGTGCATTTCTCCCGTGATGGTACCTAAGATATTGGACAGACCAGTCAAAATCACTATTGGAAATGACCCTGAAACTGTGGCCCAAATAGAGGCGATGGGAGGGGTACATATTGAGTGTCCGGTTGATGACGTTGTTATTGATTTTGAAAACAAAATTGTAACAACACCCGCTTATATGCTCGCAGAATCTTTGTCTCAGGCAGAAAAAGGAATTGATAAGTTGGTTAGGAAAATATTGGAAATGATTGAGTAACTGGATGAAAAACTCTTTTTCAATATTGTGGCGCTGGTTGAAAATAATTGCGGTGTCTATCACAGTTTTATGGTTCGTTGCTGTAATCGCATTTTCATTTCTGCCAGTGCCGTTTTCTATGGTGATGATAGAGAGACAAATGAGTGCCTTAGTGTCAATTAATTTATCTTATGTTTCTCGATCATCATGGGTGGAGCAGAATCAAATTTCACCTTATATGGCATTAGCCGTTATTGCCGCTGAGGATCAAAAATTTCCGAAACATTGGGGTTTCGACTTTGATGCTATCGAAACTGCAATGGAACATAATAAAAAATATAAGAAGCGAATACGGGGTGCATCGACAATTTCTCAGCAGACAGCCAAAAATTTATTTTTGTGGGAAGGGCGTAGTTGGGTCAGAAAGGGATTGGAAGCAGGAATGAGCTTTGTACTGGAATTACTGTGGTCAAAGAAGCGCATTTTGACTGTCTATCTCAATATTGCTGAGTTCGGAAACGGCATTTTTGGTGTAGAAGAAGCTGCCCGGCATTACTTCGGTAAATCCGCTAAACGATTGACGGCCTCTGAAGCGGCATTGCTCGCTGCTGTACTGCCAAATCCCCATCGCTATAAAGCGAATGCTCCTTCTGCCTATGTACTGAAACGCCAGCAATGGATTCTGCGGCAAATGCAGTTGATGGGAGGAGAGAGTTTCCTGAAACAAAATAAATTGGGATAGATTGGGATAAATTGAGTTGATAAAGAAAAAGAAAAAGTGGCACTGATCTGTGCCACCTTGTTAAGCCGTTGATTGTGATCTTCAGTTGAGATAAGTAAATGCTGTTGTCACACGTTTGACACCGCTGGTTTCACTGGCAATTTTTGCAACCGCTTCCCCTTCTTGCTTAGTGACAATGCCAAACAAAAAGACTTCACCGTTTTCTGTCACCACTTTGATGCTGGATGACTTTACTGCATCACTGGTTAAAATTTTGGAACGCACTTTGGTTGTCAGCCAAGTGTCTGTGGAGGCCGTACCCAATGACACGGGATTGCCTTGACGGATCTCGTTATATACTACGTCGGTGCCTTCAACTTTCGAGGCAATCTGTTTTGCGCGCTCAGCCAGAGCCATATTCGGACTCTGACCGGTTAAAAGAATTTTGCCTTGATACACAGTCACTGCTACGCGGGCTTGTGCTTTAATCTGTGGATCTTTCATGATGGCATTACTGACTCTGGCTTCCAGAGTTGTGTCGTCAACCTGTTGCCCGATTGTACGGGGGTCTGAACCTGCTTTTGTGGCAATCGCGGCTGAACCCACGACGGCAGCACCAATACATCCTTGTAATAACATTACACTGAAACATATTGATAATAGAGAGAATAACCGCATTTAGTCGGCTCCTTATTCGTCCTGATGAGGAAATAACGTATTGTCGATTAAGTCGCACAGACAGTTGATTGTCAACATATGGACTTCTTGGATTCTGATGCTCTGGTGAGACGGGACGCGGATCTCAACATCCTGAGGCCCCAGCAATCCGGCTAATTCACCACCATCGTATCCCGTCAGCGCGACGATCGTCATATCGCGTGTGACAGCCGCCTCCACCGCCTTGATGATATCCCTACTGTTGCCATGTGTGGAAATCGCGAGCAAGACATCTCCGGTATGTCCCAATGCCCTCACTTGTTTGGCATAAATTTCGTTAGGTTGCTTACTATTGGCGATGGCTGTCATCACTACATTATCAGTATTCAGCGACAGGGCTGGTAAGCTTGGCCGCTCTGTTTCAAAGCAGTTTATCATGCTGGCGGCAAAACGCTGCGCGGTTGCGGCAGAGCCGCCATTACCACAGCAAAGAATTTTATTGCCATTCAGCAGTGACTGAACCATCATCATTGCGGCGCGTGATATTGCGTCGGGTAATGCTTCTGCTGCTGCGATCTGAGTTTGAATACTCTCTGTAAAGCAGACTTTAATTCTATCCAGCACGTTATGACCTATGTGTATTGGGTATATTTATACCCGTCGTCTTTCAAGTTGCAGTTTTGTTGGCTACGCTTACTCACCCCAGTCACATAGTTGGCTATGCTTCCGGGGATTAATGAGAGGCTCCTGCCTCTCACCGGAGGTCAGCCAAAGGCTGGGCAAATTCGTTTCCGACGAATTTGTCGTTCCCTTGCCGTCGCGCTGCAGCTTGAAATCCATTGGGTATAGCAATCAAACGGAGAACCCATCAAAATAGGTTCTCATTCTGAGTGAAGGCATTTTTCAGCCATTCAAATTTCTGACCTGTTATCGCACAAACATCAAAGCGGCAAGATGCTGTTTCCAGACACTCATTGCGTTGGTACAGCCAGACAGCAGCCGTATGCAATATCTTTCTGCACTTGCTTGGGGTAATTGTAGCAATGGCATCACCATATTGTGCATTTTGGCGGAAGCGGACTTCGACGAATACCCATGTATGTTTATCACGCATAATCAGATCGATTTCCCCGCCACGAATTTTCACATTCTCTGCAACAAAGACAAGCCCCTGTTTTTGCAAAAACTGTTTAGCCTGAAGCTCGTAATGACGTCCTAAAGCATAGCGATTGAGCATTTGTCGGCTTATTGTGCTGCATTACGATGTGCAGGATGACTCTGAACAGAATGACTGACATCGCCTGCATTGTTTTTACTGTCGGGATTATTCACGCTGTCAGTCTCATTTGGTGTTTCCGCCTCATCAGTATTATCGATACGATTTTCGATCGAGATACGCCCGTTACTGAACTGCATCCACGGTAACTGGCGCAAGATGGTGCAATTATCCGTGACAGAAAGCTCTCCCGATGTACCATTCAGGCGGAATCCTTCACTTTGCTGCATTTGCGTGAACTGATTGGCTAGTGACCATGCATCTATCCCCATTGCATAGAGACGCATCAGAGAATAATCATTGCCAAATTTTTTGGCAGCTTGCTGCATCAACGGAACATTTATCCCCGTCAACAATGGAATGTCGCTAAATTGCATACCCTCCATTTCCAGTCGGAAATCCGGGCCTGAGCCTGATTTATTACTGCGTGAGCTGGCATAGAGTGCGGGTCTTTTGCGGGAACTGATAGCCATATCAATCATTGGCTTGATAACCGTCAGCTCATCGGTTGTCGCAACAATATAAACAGCATCCACAGGGCCACTGGCTGAGTTTGTGGCAATAACTGACGTACCAGTCAGACGAATGCCAACACCACGGTTCATGGATTGCCTCATTTCAACCGGCGTTCCGAACGTTTGCTGCAATACTGTCTGCCCACCCAGTTTTTGCCATTCCTCAGCAAAGGCTTTGGCTACCCGATTACCTAATCCTGTACGCGGTATTAACACCAGAGGATCGTGTTTCTGTTGTTGCCAGATATGCAAGGCGGCATTTTTCGCTTCATCTTCAGGAGACAGTGAAAAATAACAGATATTTGCTCGTGGTTGCTGTGGTGCATCGAGCTCATTGAGAGCCAGAATATTCAATGGAGTTTCAATTTGAGCCAGTTGTTCCACATTAGGTTTCAGCAATGGCCCGACGACCAGAGTAATGCCATCTTGTTCAGCCTGTGCCAACAGATTGGCGAGAGGCTGGCTGTTCGTGTCATAGACTTTTACGGCCTGATCATTAATAGGAAGATCATTCGTTATTGAGAATATTGTGGAGGATGCAGATACAGCCGTGGCCACATCAGTATTCTCTGGTTCTGAAACACCAGCGTTTGCTGTATCGCGACTGATTACATCGCTATTGTCTGTATTTTCATCAACAGTAGCCGTGCTGTTTGTTGCGGCATAGCTTGAATCGGTGATATTCATCGGTACTGACGGTTTTGGCAATCCTTTTTGTGCATCAAGGAAACCTTGTTGAATGGCTTCTCCGAACACTTTTGCCTGACCGCTCAAGGGCAGGAACAGCCCTATTGTGGCACGGTTATCTTTTGGCTTTAGCAGCATTTGTTGCAGCTCAGTGGGTAAACTGCGCGCAGCTGGATTATTTGCGTAGCGGATTTGCCAGTCATGGATGGCAGAACGCAGCTTATCGAGCTCCTGCTTATTGGTCTGGTAGGTATTGAGTAAATCAAGCCAGCCCTGCAAGGTATATTCATCGGCATTGATCACTAATTCGCTGAGTTGCTGCGGAGAAAGATGCGTCAGTAATTGCCATGTCTCATCAAAATTTTTCTGGCGGCCAGCTTCATCAATGGTATGGTTTTCTGTTTCATAGCGCTCCAGAGCAATATAAGCGCGGATAACATCCAGTGATGGTTGATTATGGGCGGCATCAATCATGGTTTGATAGCGGTTAATCTCTGCGCTGATCTTATCCTGAGGATGAGAAGTTGGTTGCCCTTGCTGTTCTGGCATGGTACACCCTGCAATAATCATAGTCGATAGCAGAGCTGTACAGACTAAACCAGTTTTGAAACGCACAAAAATTGAGGAAAGCATACTGTATCCAGTGGTGTTTTTTTCAAAGATGCTCAATTTTAAATCGGTCATTCGGATGAAACAATGAATCAAACCAATCGAGCAGTGGTTACGACATCCACGCTGTATGTTGTCCCAACCCCTATTGGCAATTTGGGGGATATTACTCAGCGTGCTCTTGAAGTTCTTAAACATGTCGATCTGATTGCAGCCGAAGATACGCGACACACTGGCTTGTTGCTTCAACATTTTGCCATTAATGCGCGCATGTTCGCACTTCATGATCATAATGAACAGCAGAAAGCAGATCAATTGATTGCGAAACTGGAACAAGGAATCAGCATCGCATTGGTGTCTGATGCGGGTACTCCCTTGATTAACGATCCGGGCTATCATCTTGTCCGTCGCTGCCGTGAGGCCGGTATTAAGGTAGTCCCGCTACCGGGGCCTTGTGCAGCGATTACAGCGCTGTCTGCGGCGGGCCTGCCTTCTGATCGTTTTTGTTATGAAGGTTTCCTGCCTGCAAAAAGCAAGGGACGTCAGGATGTTTTGCGTGAACTGTTACAAGAACCCCGAACGCTGATCTTCTACGAATCGACACACCGTTTGCTGGATAGTCTAGAAGATATTGTGAAAGTGTGGGGAGCAGATCGTTATATTGTGCTTGCCCGGGAACTGACCAAAACATGGGAATCCATTCAAGGAATGCCTGTTGGTGAGCTTCTGGAGTGGATCAGGGAAGATGAAACCCGCCGTCGGGGAGAGATGGTGCTGATTGTGGAAGGTTATCGCAAACCAGCGGAAGACAGCTTGCCACCGGAAGCTTTGCGGACGCTGGCATTGCTGCAAAAAGAGCTGCCATTGAAAAAGGCAGCGGCGCTGGCGGCAGAGATCCACGGTGTGAAGAAAAATGCGCTGTATCGTTATTCACTCGATCAAAACCAAACACTCGATCACATTGAAGATGATGAGGCTGCAACCTGAAAGACAAAAAATATATACATTGGTTGTTAAACCTCTTATAATCCGCGCCGGAGTTGACTAGACAGTCGCTGCTTTACCGCTCTCTTTGGGGAGAAGTAAAGGGGAGGAAAGTCCGGGCTCCATAGGGCAGGGTGCCAGATAACGTCTGGGAGGTGAAAGCCTACGACCAGTGCAACAGAGAGCAAACCGCCGATGGCCCGGTTTTGTTTGCAAAAACAATGTTGGGATCAGGTAAGGGTGAAAGGGTGCGGTAAGAGCGCACCGCGCGACTGGTAACAGTTCGTGGCACGGTAAACTCCACCCGGAGCAAGACCAAATAGAGGTTCACATGGTACGGCCCGTACCGAACCCGGGTAGGTTGCTTGAGCCAGTGCGTAAGTGCTGGCCTAGATGAATGACTGTCCAAGACAGAACCCGGCTTACCGGTCAACTCCACAAATTTAGCCCTATAAAGCAAATGCTTTATAGGGCTTATTCATTTGTCAGTCAGTCAGTCAGTCAGTCAGTCAGCCAAGTCAATTAACAGACCTCGAAATGGGGTATCCGCCTGTAATGCTACTCTTTGTTCTTCCTGAATAAATACACCATCCCCACATTTAATCTCAAGATCACTATTTTCGTTACCGTTAATCCTTGCTTTGCCACTGATAGATTGCAGATAGGCATGTTTGCCCCGTAAAGGCAAAATCTGGCTGTCACGGTTTTTGAGCTCAATATAGCTTATCCAGACTTGTTGGCGCAGGTGCATACTGTTGCTTTCCGATGTGGGGGAAGCCAGTAATGTTAATGGCTTATTTGGCAGAACCCTGCGTTGTAATGGTTGTGCCTCTTGTTGGGGACAGGCATTGAGCCAGAGTTGCAGTCGGACTAGCGGTGTTTTGTCATTGGGATTGTGTTCGCTGTAACTAATTCCCTGACGAGCAGAAAATAGCAGGCAATCACCTTGTTGAGCATGGATGTGGTTTCCCTCGCTGTCACGATATTGAGCTTCCCCTTGCAAAATAATATTCAGAATATCGACATGAGGGTAAGATTTGGGCTGAAATTCGGCTTTCGGTGCCAAAATTTCCTGATTGAGAACACGCAGCGCCTGATAGTTCAAAAATTTTGGGTCAAAATAGTGCCCGAATGAAAAAGTATAACGAGCCTGTAACCAGCCATAATCGGCGTTGCCACATTGATTTGCTGCTCTTGTTATTATCATGATTGCCATCTCCTTAACCAATATCCCCTTCAACTTTCAAATTACGGCCTGATTGACAGTGTTACAACCTGAAATATATTGAGGATAAACCTATTCAATTTGATCTTAATTATCTGGACGTTGAAATGTTAGCCAGTTAATCTGGTCACTATATTCAAAATTCTTGATTGAGAAATATATGGGCAAAGAGCGGGCGCTTACATTGGAATCCTTGCGGGTCATGGATGCGATAGACAGGCGGGGAAGTTTTGCGGCGGCGGCGGATGAATTAGGGCGAGTTCCGTCGGCATTGAGTTATACCATGCAAAAACTGGAAGAAGAACTGGATGTGGTATTGTTTGATCGCTCGGGGCATCGCACGAAATTTACTAACGTTGGCCGGATGTTGTTGGAGCGAGGACGATTACTGCTTGAAGCCGCAGATAAACTGACGGCAGATGCGGAAGCGCTTGCCCGTGGCTGGGAAACACACCTCACCATTGTGTGTGAAGCTCTGTTTCCGGCTGCATCGCTTTTTCCTCTTGTGGATCGATTGGCAAAGAAATCAAATACACAGCTTTCGTTAATGACGGAAGTATTGGCGGGTGCCTGGGAGCGACTCGAAGCGGGATATGCTGATATTGTGATTGCGCCGGATCTACATTTCAGGGCTTCTTCTGAAGTGAATTCGCGTCCACTTTATTCTATTGGCAATGTCTATGTTGCCAGTGTGGATCATCCTATCCACCATGAACCAGAACCATTATCTGATGCCACGCGGGTGAAATATCGCGGTATCGCGGTTGCTGATACAGCAAGGGAGCGTCCTGTACTAACAGTACAACTATTGGATAAACAACAGCGCCTGACGGTCAGTTCGCTGGAGGACAAACGCCGGGCACTGTTGGCCGGGTTAGGCGTGGCAACCATGCCATACCCGATGGTAGAACAAGATATTGCTGAAGGCCGATTGCGGGTCGTTAGTTCGGAATACAGCCATGAAACCAATATCATCATGGCATGGCGGCGCGATAGTATGGGCGAAGCTAAATCCTGGTGCCTGCGTGAAATCCCTAAATTGTTTATGAAGCGATAATGCGAAAGCCCCTTGCTGCAAATAAACAGCTTGGGGCTTTCAAAACTTGGCGCTTTTAAAAGAAAAGGGATTACCAGTTTTTCTTCAAGAGACGGTCGATACTGAATTTTCCTGGTCCCATCATCGCCAACATCAGGTAACCTGCTCCGATGGCGAAGTTTTTCAGGAACATAGTCATGTTCATGCCATCTGAAAAATCATTGTGGAATAGAATTGCTGTCAGAATACAGAAAATAAATGTAAATACTGCCATGGTACGGGTCAGCAGGCCGAACATCACGGCAAGGCCACCACCGAGTTCAAGTAAGATAGTCAGTGGCAGTAAAATTCCCGGCACCTTCATGGCTTCCATAAATTCTTGTGTTCCCGCGTAGGCATCCCCCAATTTTCCATACCCTGCGATGATAAACAGAACGGATATTAAAATACGGGCGATCAATAGACCACTATCTTCAAATTTTTTCATTGTTTTCTCCATGAATACCGCGGGTAACGATAAATAAGTTGTCTGTTTAGATTAAATTGGCCAAAAATAGAACAAAAAGGCACGATTTGTTAATCATTAACTAATGGCGGTATTCTAGAGAGAGGTGTTATTTGTTGATAGTAAGGAATATTAACAGTTTCATGCAGTTTTTTTGAAATAACAGTTGTGCTAATCCTTATGCAGCGTATTGCGTACGATTTTTATGAAGCCCAGAATATTAATCATACGGCGTGACCAGCGATAAAGTTTCTTGGGATGGCGCAAGCTATAAAGCAGAACAATACCAGAACCAATAACGGCATACGGTTTAAAGGCGAGTAAAGTTTGCCAGCCTTTATCATAATATTGTGTGATTTCGAACCAGTGCTGGCGGCAATCAGAGAGTGATTGCCGTTGTTGTTGAATTTCTGTCAAGAGTTGCTGCTTTCGCGATTTTAGCTGCTGATGCCGCAATTTATTCACGAGGGTCATCCTCCAGCATTTTGCGATCAATATTCAGTTGTTCGCGGGTCGTATTAAGAAAAGACAGCTTCCGGGCTTTTTTAATTGTCCATATAGCACTAAACATGGCGAGCATCAGTAGGATTCCGGCGGTAATGGCCATTGCTGTTATGCGGTAGACAGGATCGATGCTCCAGAATATCAGAGCCAACAAGCACATTAAGCCAAAACCGGCGAATAGCAGTGTAAATCCTACCATCAGCAGTAGCTGTACCAACATTGTGACACCCTCTTCCAACTCAACAGCAACGAGCTGGATACGGGTTTCAACCATGCGGACAACAATTGCTGCTACCCGCCGTAAAGTATCAAAGACCCCTTTTCCAGGGCCTTCCGAATGAGATGATTGGGTCATTTCAGCGCCTTGACAGTAAAACACCCAATACCACGCCAACTGCTGCACCAATACCGACACCTGTCCACGGATTATCACGGACATAACTGTCTGCATGGCCTGCAATTTCTTTGGTTTGATCTACCAGCCTGTCGCTAGCATCACTGAGGGTAACACGCGCATTTTTCAGCGTTTTTTCCGCCTTGCTGCGTAGTTTTTCCAGTTCAGCTTTTGATTTGTCGCCGGATTCGTTGAGAACTTCTTCTAGGATATCTGCAAGGGATTGTAACTCAGTACGTAAATCTTCAGAGTTTTTCTTCTGTGGCATCACTGTTCTCCTTAAATATACGGTAGATGAATCTCTACCATAGTCGCTTTTATCAGGAGTTTAAAGCGCAAATAGATGAAAAATTGTCACAATATATCGAAAATTAACCTGAAATACCGGTTGAAGTGAATAAAGCGAGTGACTTAACGAACAAGCTGAAATGAGCGGGAGAGCCATGCCCTGTGGTATGTTTTTCCACGATACCACAGGGAGAATGAGGAATTACGATAAAGTGTTATTGGCGCGTTTTTTGCGCCAAATAACCGTCAGGCTGCCAATGAGTCCAATGAGTAACAGACCGACCGGTAACAAAACCAAAAAGGTCATCAGATATTCTTCATACTGGCGAAACAGCAGGCTTTTACCGAGAGCATAGCCTAATGCTGTCAGGATAATTACCCACAAGAACCCGCTGAGCCAGTTGAATATTTGAAAGCGCCCATTATTCAGTCCCGCGAGGCCAGCCAGTGTTGGCAGTAACGTTCTGATAAAAGCGAGGAAACGACCTATCAGCAGGGCGGATAAGCCATGACGATGGAATAGATTATGTGCGCGTTGATGATAATGAGCGGGGAGGTGTGACAGCCAGCCCTGAACGAGTTTCGTATTGCCAAGCCATCGTCCCTGAAGATAGCCAATCCAGCAACCGAGGCTTGCTCCGGTGGTGAGGATGACTAAAGTTATAGGAAAACTCATGGCCTCTTTTGCAATTAAGACACCAACTAATATCAATAAGCTATCGCCCGGTAAGAATGCGGCAGGTAAGATCCCATTTTCCAGAAACAGGATAGTAAATAGTAAAATGTATATCGTCCATACTAACGATGGGTTAGCGAGTGTTTCGTAATCTTGGTTCCAAAGTGCATAAATAAGGTCTGTTACAATTTCCATCAAATGTTCCTAAAACGCGGGTTAAGGATTGCATCTTACTTTTGTGGTGCATTTATGGTTAATTTCTATTGTATGCTTTGAAAAAGCAAAGCATTAAATATCATTCGGCATAAAATGCTCCCGAAATCCCTTCAAGATGGTATGAAGATTGACTGGGACACTTTAACAAAATCAGCAGTAGCGAAACAGAAAATTTTGTTAAGTAGTTGGGACTTCCAAGACATTCATAAATAGGTGTTTAGTCTACATTCAATAGATTTCTAGTCACAGGGCGAAGACAAAGGAACGAAACACAGTCCATAGTTATCTATGGGGCTGTGTTTGTGAGCGCAGACAACAAGGCTAAAAATTGAAAGTATATAGCGAGGGCAGTTATGATTGCACATCTCTGTTTCATATAGGGATTGCCATAAACAATGATTTTATTACACTAATTGTGAAATCATCAGCCATAATCCAAGTATGGCAAGTGTTATTCCTATAGCCCTATTTATAATGTTTTGTTTACTTAGTAGTTTAGCTCTTAATTTATCGCTAGATAAAAAATAGGCGACAAAGCTGAACCATATGAAATGGGAAAAAGACATAAATATTCCATACATAATCTGTATATATAAGGGAGTTGAAGGATTTACAACTTGTGTATAGACACTAAGAACAAATAATGTTGTTTTTGGATTTAAAGCATTAGTAAAAAAACCGTTCTTGAAAGAACTAAAGTTATCTATAATTTCGGGTTTGTCATTATTATCAACAGGATTTTTTTTACTTATAAAAGTCTTGTAACCTATGTATATTAAATACAATGCGCCGATATTTTTTATTAGAAGGAAAAGACTGGGAGTTTGACTTATTAGTATGCCGATGCCTACAAGAGTATAAAAAACATGAAGTAAAACTCCAGCAGAGATTCCCAGTGATGAGAAAAAACCTGATTTACGACCATAAATCAAGCTGTTTCTTGTTATCATAGCAAAATCAGCACCAGGGCTAATAACTGCCAAAATAGTAATTGTCGCAACGGCAAATAGTTCAATCATTTTATTATTCTTACTTTTTGCTAAAAGTTATCACAAGCATATCTCTTATTGATTTTTTTTCTTTATTTTTTCTAAAGATAGAACCGACTCCGTGAAATAGCTCTTTGTCATTTAGTATTACCATTTCAAAAGGACTTTTCATGGTGAAAGAGCTTAATTTATTTTTGTTTTTGTCATAAATAGTACTCTCTCCTCCAATGCAATTTATTCTGGTTATACATAGCATGACAACATAATCTACTCCGTCCCTATGTATTCCCTCTGGAGTTGGTTTTCCTACTTGATTGTCTGTTGCTTCAATTCTAAATTGATGAGTTTCTATATGCCAATTACCTTTTGGTGATAGTTCTGTAAATAAATCATGTGATAAACAGAAGATACTTTTAATTATTTCACTTTTAATTATTTCACTTTTAATAGGTTCATAATGTCTTGCTATATTACCATTTAAATTATTGTAGTGTTTTGTTTGGAAATGAGGTTGATGATCCTCCAGTTTTACTTTTCCTGAAGTAACATCAGAACTTAACGTTGAATATCTTCTTTTTCTATATTTACCGCCATCCCCCATATATTGGTCAAGTTCTAATTCATTCCAGCTATTTATGAAACTATCAACTTCGAGTGGTTTGTTATTTGTGTATTTTTTTATTAACTCCAGAGAATGCTCTGGTTTTAGGTATACGAAGTGCTTATGTTTTATTTGATTGAGAATGAATTTTTTAATATTTTCACTCGTGGGGTCTTGATAGGGGAGGTTATAATTGGTAATGTCAGTAAGCATATTTAGTCCATTGTTTTGTTTTTATTGGAATTTTCATTATATATAAATGAAATACTTAATTTTTGCAATGTGAATTTGTTTTTTTGGGGTTTTTGTTAAATTTAAAATAATAACTTCATATGAGTTGTAATGTACTTTGTGATAGTTTTCATCCGTTATTTGTGGTTTATTTCTGTCGTTTGTAATATTGGGATAAAATGTACTAAATATAATAATCAGTACATAATGTTTCTCTTGTTATTATTAAAGTTAGTTATTTTTTTTATGGTTTTTTTATCTATATTAATTATTTGGCCTAAATTTAAAAATAATCGCGTCAATGTAAGTTATGGATGTAAATAATTAATATTTAAATTGCGTTGTAATATTTCATTTAATATGGTGCATCCCGTGATGTGAGAATTGTCGTTTTGATCACACAAATGTGAACACTTTGTTATCAAATGTTGAGTTCTCTGTATATTGCCATTAATTATTCTTTGTCGTTTTCTTTATTTTTCTATACTGAAAAAGCAAACACAAAAACATCAGGCTCATAGAGCCAAAAATAACAAATGGGTGGGCTATGGAAAAACAACAAAAAGGCTTTATGCAATATATTATGCGGGGAAGTCTGGTTACACAAATATCAATCGGTTTAATTGCCGGAATATTACTGGCATGGTCGGTCCCCTCCGCCGCTAAGTCAGTTGGCATATTAGGAACACTTTTTGTTGGTGCTTTGAAAGCAGCCGCTCCTGTTTTAGTGTGGGTGTTAGTCATGTCTTCAATTGCAAGCCATAAAATAGGCCAGAAAAGTAGTGTTCGTCCGGTCTTGTTCCTCTATATCATTGGAACATTTTTGGCGGCATGTGTGGCTGTTGCTGGCAGTATGCTATTCCCATCGACATTGCAGTTGGTGGTTAATGATATGCAAATATCACCTCCAGAAAATATTATTGAAGTCTTGAAGGGGGTATTGCTCAATGTAGTTGCCAACCCTATTGATGCACTATTGAATGCTAACTATATCGGTATATTAGCATGGTCAACAGGGCTGGGTATTGCTTTACGCCATGGAAAGGAATCAACCAAGTCTATGGTTCAGGATCTGGCAGAAGCGGTGACACAAGTCTTGCGAGTGATTATTCGTTTTGCTCCTATTGGTATCTTCGGATTAGTATCTGCAACGATTGCTACAACAGGATTTGATGCTTTACTAGACTATGTACAATTGTTGGTGGTATTGCTGGGTTGCATGATTTTTGTTGCCTTAGTGATTAATCCATTGATTGTTTTTTGGAAAATCCGTCGTAATCCTTACCCGCTGGTTTTTTCTTGCTTGCGAGAGAGTGGCGTAACCGCGTTCTTTACCCGCAGCTCTGCAGCTAATATTCCGGTTAATATGGAAATGTGTCGCCGTATGAATTTAAATGAAGATACTTATGCTATTTCTATTCCTTTAGGGGCGATTATCAATATGGGGGGCGCAGCGGTTACCATTACCGTGTTGACATTGGCCGCTGTGAACACTCTGGGGATCAGTGTTGACCTGCCAACGGCAATTTTGTTGAGCATAGTTTCTGCGGTTGCTGCGTGTGGAACTTCGGGGGTCGTCGGTGGTTCTTTATTGCTGATTCCGTTGGGATGTAGCATGTTTGGTATTTCCAATGAAATAGCCATGCAGGTTGTTGCAGTAGGGATGATCATTGGTGTAGTACAAGATTCTGTTGAAACTGCATTGAACTCTTCCACTGATGTACTGTTTACTGCCGCCACTTGTCAGGCAGAAGACGCCCGTATAGAGTCTGAACAATTGGTTCAGCGTTAATCGTCAGCTGGCATAAAAAAACGGTGATACTAGTGATCACCGTTTTGTATTTAGCTTGTTATTTATTAAATCTTAAGCGCTAACCGAGCACCCTGATCGATTGCCCTGCGGGCATCTAACTCTGCTGCGATATCAGCTCCGCCAATCACATGCACACTTTTTCCCATTGCCTGTAACGGCTGGAAGAGCTCTTTCAGTGGCTCCTGTCCTGCGCAAACAATGATGTTATCCACCTCAAGACATTGTTGTTCATCACCACGACGGATGTGTAGACCTTGCTCATCAATTTTCAGGTATTGAACGCTGTTTAACATCACCACTCCCCGCATTGACAGGCTGGCTCTATGTACCCAACCGGTGGTTTTCCCCAAACCATCACCGACTTTGGAGTCCTTGCGTTGCAGCAGGTAAATTTTTCGCGGGGAGCGCTCTGCCTGAGCGCCTTCAGGACGCAATCCACCGCGATGCATAATTGTCTGGTCGATGCCCCACTCATGACTGAATGCATGGCTGCTCAGACTGGTACTTTGTCCGCTTTGGCTCAGGTATTCTGCGGTATCAAAGCCAATACCGCCTGCTCCGATAATGGCAACACGTTTTCCGACTTGCCGTTTGTGCTTCAATACATCAAGGTAAGTCAGCACTTTCTCATGATCGATGCCGTCAATATTGGGCGTGCGTGGTGTAATTCCTGTTGCGATGACAACTTCATCAAATGATGAAAGTTGATCAGCAGTTACGGTATGGTTGAGGCGAACGTCAACACCATTAAGAGCCAATTGGCGATCAAAATAACGCAAGGTTTCATGAAACTCTTCTTTGCCGGGAATTTGTTTGGCGATATTAAATTGCCCGCCAATTTTGTCATCTCGCTCAAAAAGCGTGACATGATGTCCTCTGCTGGCTGCTGTGACCGCAAAGGATAATCCGGCAGGCCCTGCACCGATGACGGCAATGGTTTTGGGCGCTTTGACGGGTTCGGCAATGAATTCAGTTTCATGGCAGGCGCGTGGGTTGACCAGACAGGAAGTCAGTTTGCCGATAAATATTCTGTCCAGACAGGCTTGGTTGCAACCGATACAGGTATTGATTTCATCCGCTCTGTTTTGCTCGGCTTTCAACACAAATTCGGCATCAGCAAGGAAAGGGCGCGCCATAGAAACCATATCAGCACAGCCTTCGCTGAGAATTTGCTCGGCAACATGAGGATCATTGATGCGATTGGTTGTGATTAACGGAATACTGACTTTCCCCATCAGTTTTTGAGTTACCCAACTGAACCCGGCTCTGGGCACCATCGTTGCTATCGTTGGGATACGGGCTTCATGCCAGCCAATTCCGGTATTAATGATAGATGCGCCGGCTTTTTCAATCTCCAGTGCCAGTTGTTCTATCTCTTGCCAGTCAGAGCCGTCTTCCACTAAATCCAGCATCGAAAGACGATAGATAATGATAAAACGTTCTCCGGTGATGGCTCGGACGGCTTTGACAATTTCCAGCGCGAAGCGCATACGGTTTTCGAATGAGCCACCCCATTTATCCTGTCGATGATTTGTGCGGGAAACCAGAAACTGATTGATGAGATAACCTTCTGAACCCATGACTTCAACGCCATCATAGCCAGCTTGTTGTGCAAGTTGGGCACAGCGGGCGAAATCCCTGATTGTCTGCTGAATATCCTCTTCGGACATTTCCCGGGGCACAAACGGGTTAATCGGGGCCTGAATAGCGGAAGGCGCGACGAGATTTTTCTGATAACTGTAACGTCCGGTATGCAGAATTTGCAGGGCAATTTTACCACCAGCTTGATGAACCGCATCTGTGATGGGTTTATGGTGGCGCAGAGCATCTTCACTATTCAGGACGCTGGCACCAACTGCAACAACGCCCTGCGGGTTTGGTGCGATACCGCCTGTGACAATCAATGCAACACCACCGGCAGCCCGTTCTGCATAAAACCGGGCTAAACGTTGGGTTCCATCAGGGTGTTCTTCAAGTCCCGTATGCATTGACCCCATCAATACACGGTTTTTTAGTGTGGTAAAGCCCAAATCCAGCGGTGCAAGCAGGTGAGGGTAATTGCTCATTGCATTCTCCATCAAATATTTGGTAACTCAAAAAGTTTTATTTTTTCGGATCACTTAGATCTTTCACTTGATTATGGCTAAGTGGTCGGATGAGATAGTTATCAAATTTAGACAGTTCCGGCCTGATTGGAATCTCTTTGTTAATTGATTGTGATAAGCATCATGAAATCCATTGGGTATAGGAATGCCTCTTATTTATTATTGTCGTATATTTTTTAACTGTGCATACTGCCGGAGTATTCTTCAACGATGGTAAAAATAAGTATGAAAAAAATAACTGACTGGGTCACGTTGACAGGAAAAAGTGTGACTCTGGTGCCTTTGTCACATGACAGACAGGATGAATTTGTTCGTGCTATTGAGGATGGGCAATTACATCAATTGTGGTACACCAGCGTACCTGATCCCGTAAATATTCATGCGGAGATTGAGCGCCGCTTAGCGCTGCGTGACAAGGAAAGTATGCTCCCTTTTGCCGTTATTGATAATGCAACCGGTATGGCTGTTGGCATGACGACCTATATGAATATTGATGCCGATATACCCCGGCTGGAAATAGGTTCGACATGGTATGCGCGCTCAGTTCAACGAACTGCCATCAATACAGAAGCAAAATTTTTATTGTTGCAGTATGCCTTTGAAGAGCTGGGATGTGTTGCGGTTGAGTTCCGTACCCATTTTCTGAATCACCAGAGCCGCAACGCAATTGAGCGGTTGGGGGCAAAACTGGATGGCATATTGCGTCATCATGTGCGCGCTAAGGATGGCTCTATACGGGATACCTGCGTTTACAGCATTCTCCTCAATGAGTGGCCCGCCATTAAGACGCATCTTGCATGGTTAATGGCGAAGCCGCGCTAAGTTACAGCTCGGGTATTCCTTCCTGACAAAGATTAGGCAGTAAGGGATGCCTTGATGCTGCACTCCAGCTCATCCAGTAATTGATAACGACGGCGATATTCAGCGCGTTTTTTACTGGGAATGTCATCCAGAGATTTTCTTTCAATAATTGAGGGTAAATGGAAATCATTATTTTCCTTTCTGACCCCACTCAGGGATTCCCAGAAGGAATTATAATCGGCCACCATTTGGTTCTTTTTCTTATGCCAATAACGGATACTGCGATAGATATGCGTCTCGTTACTGACCGCCAGAATTTGTTCACAATTTACGTGTTCGGCAAAACGGCTGATAGCTTCAATCAACAAACGTTTGGGAAAGAGTCCATAGCACTCTTTAGTTGCGTTGCGGATGATATCCAAAGAATTATCTCCTTTGGTTGGCCCCTGCAATACACCAATAAACAGAGTTTGTTTATCTTCAACCGTTAATAAAGTGAATGCGCATTTCGCCAGAATGACATTTTCAGCAGTGGTGATATATAAAGAAAGTTCACCTTCTTTATTTAAATTATCCAATGAATCAATATATATCATTAATGATTCATTTTTTCCCTGAATGGTTGCCAGCAAATAAGCATGAACATCAAATATTCTGCTAATAATGGCAGAATCTAATTGATTGAATAATAATTTATAATGCTCATTCAGCGCACAAACAATCTGTTTACGTTTAAAGTTAATACTTAAATATGGGCGATGTAATTTGCAAGGCAAACTGGGCTGTTTTTTCAAAATATCCAGATAGCGCGGAGTCTTGGCAAGACCATCCAAGAGTTTCAATGTAGAAACAGGTGTCAGGATACTGCGCAGTGCAAATTTAGTACGATTACTGGACGAATGCCAGTGTTCTCCCGGAGTAATCCGCTTTCCGACAAGATCGGTAAACAGCTTCACGCCTGAGGAAGCAGGTTGTTGTAGATAATTCATTAAAGATAAGCTCAATCAGAGATAAAAAATACTTATACCCTTCGTCTTTCAAGCTACAACTTTGTTGGTTGCGCTATAACCCGAAATCCATTAGGTAGATATTATTCCCATTGTATCATTTCTTTATAAAAAATTATCCAGATGTTTACAAAACATACCATTACTTTAGATTTATTTTACTCTTATATAAATAACTTTATTTTTATTAATTTTTATTCTTTTTAATTTTATTAAATTTGCCCTTATTTATATTTAAATATTTATTTTATGAATGAGTTAATAGCTTAATCATTTGCAATAATTAACAGTTGGTTTTTTTGTGAACTGTGAGAATTACGTGAAACCAGATAATTTTAAATTGGTTACAGCAGGCAGGGCGTTCATTATCTATGAAGCCCCAGAATCCCTTTTAACATTCTGAGGCTTTTTAAGAGCGGTCGTTGCGTTTGATCAGAAAAAATTGAAATCAGGGAGCAGGAGGAACGACCTGATTCATATTCAGTTTCATATGTAATAGCGGGAACGGATTGCCTTCCCCATCAAGTTCTGAGCGATCAAAAACCTGAAATCCCATATGTTGGTAGAATCCGACACCTTGTTCATTTTGTTCGTTTACATCCAATTCATTGATTTGTAATTCATTAATGGCGAATTCCAGCAATTTCTTGCCGATCCCTGTTCCACGGGCTTGTGGTGCGATAAACAACATTTCCACACGATGCTGATCAGTACTGATAAATCCCACGATATGATGTTGCTCATCTACCGCCTTATAGACAGTCAGATTCGGCAGATAATCATTGAGGATCTGTGGGCGCAAAACGTCAATCATGGACTTGGGTAGAAAATCATGAGTGGCAAGTACAGAGGCTTCCCAAATCTGAAGTAGTGCCGGAAAATCAGCCTCGGTGGCTGGTTGTATTTGCATTTAATAACTCCATATCTGGCGGTATTTATTCAATTTCCAAGTATAACCTAAGGTGCTACGTACACACTTGATAACCAAGCAGGTGGCGCAATCGCAAGGAAATGTTTCAGCTCATGCAAGATAGTCTCTATCGGTAAGCTAGTTGGTTGTGAGCCGTTGCGCCCAAGACGCGGCATAATGTACTGCACTCCGTCATAGTGCCAGAGGCAACCTTTCGTTTCGGCTGACTGCAATGTCCGCGCTAAAATCGATAGATCACGACGTGGCCGTGGTGGTGCAGATTGTAACTCAACCCATCCTTCATAGCGTTGATGGACAACTATGTCGTCCTGCGTGACCAGTGCGATTGTCGATAATGGCGTGCGATTGTGGAAAGAAATAGGTGAGAGTCCGAAATAACGTTGCGGTACATGCAAATAGGGCACATCAGAAGCTGACAGGCGGAATACGGCAAGATCGATCTCAGGATACTGCTCAATTGTCACATTCGGACTATCAAGTAACGTTTCCGTTTCCATATGATTTTGCTCGCCGTCACGCCAAAGATCTTCGCGGATCACAGAAGCATCCAGTAAGTCACGCATTGCCGGCAACAATTTGGAGAAAAGTGTCGCAACGTGCAACGTGTCGTGTGGTGACGCTCCCTCAGCAGGAGGCGTTTGCGCTGCGATTGTATTCAGCGTGAATGCGAGCCGGCGTGCCCTCGAGTTATGGCCACGGGCAAAATCGTCGAATTGTCCGATGTCGATGAGAAGTTGTTTATGGTTCTGTGCGTGCTCAGGTGCGAGCAGTGAATAGACAGATGCCAGCCCGTCAAGATCAAAGTGGTCGGTTGTCACATGTCGCACATCAGCCGGATATTCTGGCTTATCAGACAAAAAGTGCATCACGCTCTCAGTAGACAGATTCGCTTTGTAGCGTTCGGGAGTCCGGTTTGCCGGCCAGTGTGACAATGTCAGCCGAGTAGAGATATTATGGATCGCATCGGCGGCTATATTCGGCACATTGCGCGTCTCTTCGAATGGCAAGAACGCGAGACGATCGTCGGATGATAACCGTACTTCCTGAATAGGTGATGATGAGTCTGTCGTTGTCACTTTCTGTGTCACTTTCGGTGTGAACACGGAAAGGCGGGCATTGTCAGCATCAGGCTCGTGTAATTCAAGTTCACCATGACGACCGAAATCATAATACTGCACGGCAAGATTCTGGCGTCGTAGGTCGTATGGATTACCGTTTCGTGTAATGGCACCGCCTCCCGCAATTAGGTTTTGTAGATCGAAGAATTGGTTGTTATGAAGCGCGATAATGCGATTTGCAAGAAGTCGCAATTCAGATCTATTGAGTCTGGCGGCAATATCATCGTCAACCTGAACGAAGTTATCGCCGTCGTGAAGTGGAAGGAAACTTGTCATTAAATATCTCCTGTCAACCTTATTTAGGACGGGTCAGCAATAAAATATCAGCCTGTAATCAGCTCACTTCATCAACCTATCATTCCGGAAATAAATGGAACAAGGACATTAAGTGCTAAACAGAATAATGAAACAAGTTATGTTAACTTCGTCATAACTAATTGTATTTTAAGTGGTTATTATATGTTGGCAATTAATCACACCAATCATATTCTTATAAGAAATTGCTCCGCGAACCGGGTAAATGTGATCTGGCTTTTTTATTTAAAAACGTATTTATCCAATGACATGCAGGTACTCACCATTGCCCCATAGTTGTAATGGAGGATTTCACTTGTTGAATATTGAATATAGGGAGGGGATAGAAAGGGGCTAAAATGCACCACTGATTTAGTGGAGTGATACGCCACAGACTGGCGGCGTATCAGGTTGTTTTTTAGCTTGCCAATACCCTGTCTTTACGGCGCAAACTCGCCAACAGCATATAAATTGCGGTTGCCAGCAAGACAATAAAGAAGAAACTCATCAATCCATTATGTTGGAGCATAAAACGCCCTGCTCCCAATGGGCCAATGGCTGAACCAATACTGTAGCTCAACAGCATAACTTGGCTTGCTGCCACGATATAGGAGGAATCCAGCTTGTCACAGGCGAGCGTGATGGCGATGGGATACAGCGCAAAAGATGACATTCCTAAAAGCGCCAGTGCCACAATCATCACGATGTAGTGTTCAAAGAGATACGTTATTCCCACAGCAAACACGCCCAGCAATGAAACCATTGCCAATAGGAATGTTTTACTCATGATGACAGACAGCTTGCTGACAATAGGTTGTATGATCATACCGCCCAAAATAATGGCAGCCATTAATACACCCACTTGATCAGCACTGAAATGACTCTGGCTCATCGATAAAGGCATCAGACCATAAATTGTGCCCATGACGACTCCTGATGTCATGCATCCGACAATGGCTGGTTTGCTGAATTGAGTCATTTTTCTCAGTGACAGACTTTGATGATTGAGGGCAGGAGGTTGCCCGTGACGCATAAGTAATGGGGGCAGAACCGCTAACAGCAGCAGAGCCGAAATCGCAATGAAAGGGATCATCCCTTGAGTACCAATTGCCCCAATTAACAACTGACCTATGGTTGTTCCGCCATAGAGTGATGTCATATAAAAACTCAGGCGCTTGGCGCGTTCTTTAGGATTATCACCAATCAGCAACCAAGATTCGACCACGACAAAAATCCCGGCAACGGCTATACCGGCAATACAGCGAATAAACAGCCATATTTCTTTATTGGGGAAAAACGGCAATGCAATAACGGTTACTGATAAAAGCAACAAAAAAACAATAAATGAAAGACGGTGGCCAATTTTTGCAATAACAGGTTCAATCATCACTGAGCCTATCAACAGACCGCCATAATAAGCACTGGCTAACCAACTGGCATAAATCGTATCAATATTAAAACTTGCCATTGATAAAGGAATTAAGCTCATTAGATAGCCGGAAGCAATTGCAAAAACAGTCAAGCCTGTGACAGGTACAAATGCACTGTCATTGTTGCGCAGCAGTTTCACTACTGTCGTCTCCACATAAAGAATCAACCAGAAATGCGCTGCTTTTCATCAAGATTTTGCCGAATGGCACCCGAGACATATGCCAAGAATTGGAATATATCTTAGTGATTTAAGCAGTGGGTAAGTCACTCGATAACCTTGAGTGGTGCGGACTATAGCCGTTTATAATAGAGAGATACAACGAGAAAAACTGATACTCATGAATGAAAATATTTATGAAGGGAGGAGATATAACAGAAAAGTAATTATTTGCATTTTTTTAGAAAATACTTACCAGTTATTACAGATATTTAGGTAAAAGCAATGTAAGGAGTGAACGATTTATCAATAAATTAATTTAATTAGTGCTTACAATAAATTTTAGATTTATCGTTATCTTGTTAACTATTTCAAGATGTTATCTACATCATTATGTGATATGCGTTTGTTCAAATGATGTTTTTCATCATCGTTAAAATTTCTGGAGAAACCTGAATGAACAAAATAGACAACTTAAAACCAGGTGAAAAATTTGATAATAAGTTGCTTTGTAACACCTTCGCTTGTAGTCCACAAGGTGGGATGCGTCGTGCGTATAGAACCAATACCTTAGTCATTATTTCTAATCACGTAAAGTCAATTTATGGCGATCGATGGGAGGGCAAAACCCTACATTATATTGGAATGGGTACTAAAGGGGATCAGACTCTGACATTTGCTCAAAATCGAACTTTAGCGGAATCAAAGAGCAATGGTGTCAAAGTTCATCTTTTTGAGGTGTTCAAGGATAAAGAATATACCTACGTAGGTAAAATTGAATTAGTTGATGATCCTTATACTGAGCAACAACCTGATGCTGATGGGAATGATCGTTTAGTTTATGTGTTTCCGGTAAAGTTGATTAAAGGTGAACATATTGTCTTAGAATCTGACATTTATACACTGTGTATGCAAAAAACAAATAGGGCAAGAAAGCTCAGTAATGATGAACTAAAACAATGCATTAGGCGTGGTAGCAAAAAATCAGGGAGTTTTATTCAGTATTCTGTTCGATATGAGCGTAATGCTTGTATCACAGAGTATGCTAAACGTGTAGCAAAAGGTATTTGTCAGCTTTGCTTATCACCTGCGCCATTTTGTAACGAACGAGGTGAGCCTTATCTAGAAACACATCACATTGTATGGCTTTCAAAAGGTGGTGCCGATACTATCGAAAATACTGTGGCCCTATGTCCGAATTGTCATAAAAAGATGCATATTTTGGATGCGGAAGAAGATAAACGACAATTGACTCAACGAGTGATGAACTTAATTATCTGAAAATAAAATATCCTAATTTAAGTGTGTTAAATAGGAGCAAATAGGCATTTGAAATGCATAGTAGGATTTTGAATGAGGTATTTGGTCTAACCAACAGTTTTATTTAAAAATTCCGCCAAAAAATAAGCACCATTATGGTTCAAATATAGCCCAAAGCATGAACCATCATTGTGCAATCCATTAAGCCATGACGCATTTGCTTCTGCTAATTAATTAAAAAGCAGCAGGTTAAAACTCTGGCATATGTATTGCTGTATAAAATCCATTCTGTATACCAATTGGAGTTTAACAGCATGACACCAATAATGGGTTATACCCTGAAATTCTGGCAAGGTCGGATACAGCAAGATATAGCCGCGCTTTTTATGTTACTGCAACAGCACCTGGATTCTTTTGCGCCCGATGATAACGCCTGGATTTATCTTGCTACGCCAGAACAATTACAAGCCCAGATTGATAAAATTCTGCCGTCTTACCAGAGTAATCCTGACGAATTTCCTCTGTTTGGCGTACCTTTTGCGGTTAAGGACAATATTGACGTTGCTGGCTGGCCGACCACCGCCGCCTGCCGGGCCTTTGAATATATCGCTGACGGTGATGCTACTGCGGTTGCCAGATTAAAAGCCGCTGGAGCGATCGTCATAGGAAAAACCAACTTGGATCAGTTTGCTACCGGATTGGCCGGAACTCGTTCCCCTTTTGGCGCAGTCAAAAATAGTTTTAATGCCGCCTATGTCAGTGGGGGTTCCAGCTCCGGTTCTGCTTCCGTCGTGGCGAGGGGGTTCGTACCATTCGCTCTTGGAACTGATACAGCCGGTTCCGGGCGTGTGCCTGCCGGTTTCAATAATATCGTCGGATTAAAGCCGACCAAAGGCTGGATTTCCCGGCAAGGCGTGGTTCCCGCTTGCCAACTCAACGATACATTGTCAGTTTTTGCCCTGACTGTGGAAGATGCTTTTCTGGTGGCTAATCTTGCTGGTGGGTTTGATGAAAATGATGCCTATTCCCGTACCAATCCGGCGGTTGCTCCAGCGGAATTGCCAGAAAATCCACGTCTCGCCATACCTGAACATCCTCACTTTTGTGGAGATCCTCTTGCCAAAGACGCATGGCTGAATGCTCTGGATGAGCTGAGAGCCACCGGAGCTATTTTACAACCAATTGATTTTTCTATTTTTAAGCAGTTATCTGAACAACTCTATCAAAGTGCATGGGTTGCCGAGCGGACGACTGTCGTGGGAGACATATTGAACTGTCCGGAAGACATGGAGCCTGTGGTGCACCAAATTATCTCCAGTGGTAGCAATTACAGTGCCGTTGAAGCGTTTAAAGCTGAATATCTGCGGGCAGAATTGACACGGAAAATCCGGAACATACTGGCTAAGTTTGATGCTCTTGTGGTTCCAACGTCACCGACGATAAGAACTATTGAGGAAATTAAACAAGAACCGATCCGCTACAACTCCGAGTTTGGTATCTATACAAATTTCACTAATCTCGCCGACCTTTCTGCGCTTGCCTTACCCGCACCTTTTCGTGTCGATGGCTTGCCTGCGGGCATTACTTTACTCGCCCTAGCTTGGCACGATCGCGCGCTCGCATCATTCGGCCTGCGTTGGCAGCAGCACCTTGCCTTACCACTCGGTGCAACGGGACAATCATTTCACGAACAGGCATCTTATCAATCAGGAGCAACATTACCTGATTCCGATCAGCATGTTCGCTTAGCTGTGGCTGGAGCCTACTTTCGGGGGATGCTGCTGAACAACCAGTTAATCGATCGCAATGCCGTGTTTATCGAAGACACACAAACAGCTCGCTGTTATCGGCTGTACGCGCTTGCTAATACGCAGCCAGCTAAACCGGGATTAGTGCGGTCTTCTGATGGTGCAGCAATCAACATCGAACTTTGGGATATCCCCCTTTCACGTTTTGGTGAGTTTGTTGCTGAGATCCCAGCTCCGCTCGGTATTGGTTCACTTGAATTGGCGGATGGCCGCTGGGTAAAAGGTTTTATCTGTGAGCCGGATGGACTGAAAGATGCAACGGATATTACTGAATTCGGCGGCTGGCGGAATTGGATTATCAGTCAGGAGAAAAAAGAGGTTTAAGACTGTATTGATCGCCAACAGGGGAGAAATTGATCGTTGCCCATACCCATCACAATACAGGCACACCGGAGAACGCCAGTGCGATACGCAACACGGCTTCTAAATCCGATGGGCTGAAATGGGCTGAAAAAGAAATATTCGCCTGTGATTGGATGAAATAGGGGAATTCTTTTTTAATTAGATTCTAAGTGATTTTTTTTATTTTTCTGTTTTTTATTTTTATCTACCTACTATTCTAACTAATTTATTTAATACGTTGATTATGGGTTATTTTTGTCTACCGCAAGACAGTGGATTCTAATGCAAAATCTGATTTAATTAGCTCAAGGCAGTAGACTGATTATAGTTAGTTGAGAAGTGTCGTGCTAAAACCGAGGTTGCCAACCTTGTGAAGAGCATAATAAGGCCATTCGGGTTAACCACCCGATGGCCTTTAATCGTTATTATCAGCGATTTTAAAACCCCGAATTAATTCCAGCGACGGATCACAATTGAGGTATTGATTCCACCGAAAGCAAAGTTATTGCTTTGGATAAACTCAGTCTGGATTTCACGCGGTTGGTGCATGATGTAATCCAACTCGCCACAGGCGGGATCAATTGCATTGAGGTTGATGGTCGGCGCGAACCAGCCCTCATTCATCATTTCAAGGCTCAGCCATGCTTCAAGCGCTCCACAGGCTCCCAGTGTATGGCCGAAATAGCTTTTCAGTGAAGAAATCGGCGTCTGGTTGCCAAATATATTGGCCGTGGCTTGGCTTTCAGCAACGTCTCCCCGATCGGTGGCTGTTCCGTGAGCGCTGATGTAACCAATATCCGCTGGCTGCAAACCCGCCGATTTCAGTGCCATTTCAATACATATCTGCATGGTTTCTGATTTGGGCTGAGTGATATGGGATGCATCACAGTTAGTTGCAAATCCGATGATTTCGCCGTAGATCTTGGCGCCACGTGCTTTAGCATGTTCCAGTTCTTCAAGGACCAATGTGCCTGCACCTTCACCAATTACCAGTCCATCGCGATTAACATCAAATGGGGAAGGAGTGGTTTTGGGTAGATCGTTTTTCTGGCTGGTGGCGAACAGCGTATCAAAGACCGCCGCTTCGGATGGGCATAGCTCTTCGGCACCACCCGCTACCATCACGGTCTGATAGCCATGACGGATTGCTTCCCATGCATAACCAATCGCCTGGCTGCCCGATGTACAGGCGCTTGAGGTTGGGATCACCCTGCCACGTAAACCAAAGAACAGTCCCGTATTGACGGCAGTGGTATGTGGCATCATCTGCACATAAGTCGTCCCTGTGATGTTGTTGGTATGCTTTTCCGTCAGCATGGTCGCGAATTCGCTGACTGGCTTAGTACTGCCGGTCGATGAACCATAGGCAATGCCCGTTTCTCCGTTGGTCAGTACCGGATCGCCAAGTAAACCAGCCATCTCCAAGGCAAACTCTGTGGCACGTGTTGACATCAGGGATACCCGTCCCATGGAGCGAATGCGTTTACGGGTATAGTGCTCGGGTAAAATGAAATCCGTGACAGGCGCGCCGAGATGGGTATTAAGCCCGTCATATTCTGCCCATGCCGGCATTTGTTGAACGGTGTTGATACCGGCTTTCAATCCAGCGGAGACAGATTGCCAGTCGTGCCCCAATGCGGTGATGCCACCCATTCCCGTGATAACGACTCTGCGGGAGGTTTCCTTATGTTGATGGCTCATAGCATCCCTCCGTTGATTGAGATCACCTGACGGGTCACATATCCTGCAATATCAGACATCAGATAGCTGGCCAGCCCGGCAACTTCATCGGTTTGTCCCATGCGTTTCATCGGGATCATATTCATGGCTTCTTTCAGAGCCGCCTCTTCCATTTGGATCATGTCCGTGCCAATCAGTCCGGGCGCAATGCAATTGACAGTAATTTTTCTTTTCGCCAATTCGATTGCCAGCGCTTTTGTTGCCCCGATAATGCCCGCTTTAGCGGCACTGTAATTGACTTGTCCACGATTACCCATCAAACCAGAAACCGATGACAGGGTGATGATGCGTCCACCCTGACGCAAGCCGATCATTGGCATGACGCAGGGGTGGATGACATTGTAGAAACCATCCAGATTAGTATGAATGACACTGTCCCAGTCACTGCCTTCCAATGCCGGAAAAGCGCCGTCTCTGGCTATTCCGGCATTACAGACGATGCCATAGTAAGCACCGTGGGTTTCGATATCGTTTTCCAGCACTTCACGGCAGGTTGTGCGATCTGAAACATCAAAGTTCAGCACACGGCCATTGCCTCCGCTTGCCCGGATCTGTTCCAGTGTTTCTTCCGCACCTTTAGCATCGCGGTGATAATGCACGATGACAGTAAAACCATCGGCTGCCAGCCGACAGGCAATTGCTCTGCCGATCCCTTTGCTGGCACCGGTCACTAGAACTGAACGCATTATGCTACTCCATCCTGTTTATTAGTTGTGTGAGTTCTGTTTTGTTAGGTTGGTAGGTGTTCAGGCGGCCTGTCACGAGTACAGTATCCCTGCAACTGATTTCACCTTCAAAACTGCCAAATTTTTCATCTTGTAGTAATAAATTCATATGAATATCCAGTACGCTGCCCTGCCTGAAAACGGGAACTTGGCATCGCATAGCCCGCCCGCCCAGTAACATGCCCAACGCTGAATCTTCTTCTTTTCTTTCTTTGCGATGCCAGCCAGACCAGACACCAATGGTCTGCGCCATGATTTCAATGGCAAACCAGCCCGGCAAGTGGCCTTCTCCGTTAAGAAAGGGAGATAAAACGCCATCTTTGCTGACGGTGACCTGACAATGAACATGGTCACCGGAAACACTGATAATTTTTTCCAGTAACACCATCGGCGCTTCATGCGGGAGATAGTTTTTTGCTGGTAAATGTTCTGTTGGTAAATGTTCTGTTGGCAAAGAATTGTCTACCGATAAATAGTCAGTCATTATGCGACTCCCAATATCAGGCTGGTATTGTTCCCGCCAAACGCAAAAGAGTTCGACATCATAATCGGTTTTTCCAGTGGCTGTGGTTGGCTGAGTAGTCCGCAATCCATCAGAGACGCATCAACGCCTGAACGTGAAAAATCCTGTGCTGGCAGAGGCAGGTTACGTGTAAGCAACAACCAGCAGAGAGCGGCTTCACATGCGCCCGCCGCTCCCAGCGTGTGGCCCGTTAAATACTTGGTTGAACTGCATGGTGTGTTTTCACCAAAAATCTGATTGATGACGAGGGATTCCATCTGGTCATTGAGTTTTGTGCCGGTCCCATGCAGGTTGATATAACCGATTTCTGCCGGAGAGAGTCCCGCGTTGTCCAATGCCATATTGATAGCTTCGATAGCACCTTTTCCTTCGGGATGAGGGGCTGACATATGCCATGCGTCACTGGATTCTCCCGCACCCAGCAGTGCAACAGGTTGGGGATCTCGCGTCAGAAGCATTAGCGTTGAGGCTTCACCAATGGTAATGCCTTGCCGATTTTCACAGAATGGTTCGCACAGTGAAGGAGAAAGTGATTCAAGGCTATTGAATCCATTAATGGGCATACGGCTCAGGGTATCTGCCCCACCAACAATCGCCACATCGACGATGCCCATTTCAATCAGACGCTGACCACTGATAATTGCGCGTGAGCTGGATGAACAAGCGGTAGAGATGGTAAATGCCGGCCCGTCAATGCCGAGATAGTTGGCAAGGAAACGGGAAGGATCGCCCAGTTCCTGCTGGTAATAGTGGTAGTGCTCATCCGGCTGTTGATGATGGGTTCGGCTGACATGTTTGTCACCTTCGTCAAGGCCAGACGTGCTGGTTCCCATAATCACTGCGATACGTTCCCGTCCATGTCGGGCGATGGCTTCGTCTACGCGTGGCTTTATTTGCATCAAGGCAGCCAGCAGTAAACGGTTATTGCGACAGTTGTGTTTAAACAGAGATTCAGGAATTGCAGGCAATTCACCGTCAACACCTCCCAGACAGCAGGTTTTATCGGGTTGTAGCCAACCAGAACGCTCATACATACCGGGTGCCTGACCGAGCACGAGATTCTGTGCAATCTCATCCACATTATTACCCAAGGCATTGAGCATACCCACGGCTGAAATATAAATCATGTCCTACTCTTCCAGATGCTGAATGGCGATGTCATAACCAAAAATGAACTGTTGAACGCGGATCGGGCGTCGTTTGCCATTTGGGGTATCATAATGAATTTCCGTGATTAATTTTCCATCCTTATCATGCAGTTGGCGGAGATTTCCACTGTCTTTGAGCATCCAGCCAGCAGGTAACCGGGGTTGCCAGGCGGAAATCGGCCAGTAACTGAGCATGATATCGGCCAATACTTGATTGGCTGGTGGAAGCTCAGGCAGAACAATGGATTGTTCGGCATGAATACCGTTTTGGTCATAATCCAGTTTAAATAGCCGGATGCCCAATGAAGAGAGTCCGGCCAGTGACAGATGTTGTTCATTGGCACTAAGCAGCACAATCAATGACTGCTGCTTGCCTTTCATTGTGGCTGTCAGCAGTTGCTGTTCATTAATCGCTGGTGTGATGGTTGGTGCTGGCAGTGAAACACGGACACCCGGTTTCAGCCACGCACTGGGCGAATGACTTGGGATACTTTGCAGGAAGCTCGTACATCCTGCCAGCAGACAAATCAGGGATAGAATGAATAACCGTATCATGATTTCCTTTTCCTTTTTTGGCGTTCAGGCATGGCTAACGGGGATAGCAGGAATGCGGTAAAGATCCCACTGCATAACACGATGCCAAAGCTGCTGATTGCTTGGGTACTACTGAATACCAACATACCCAGCGTAAGCAATGAAGTACACATTGCCACGCTGATCGCCAATAAAGAGGTCAGCGGTGTGCCGCGTGGGTTACTGAAAAACAGGGTATAGTTGATGCCGATACCCAGTACCAGAACCAGAGCCAGAATTGAGAACAGGTTGAGGCTATGACCACTAAAGCCGAGAACCGCCAGTCCACACCCGAGGGACAGCAGTGACGGCAATATACTGACAATGCCCCGGCGCAGGCC
Organism: Xenorhabdus littoralis; assembly: GCF_033949345.1. Taxonomy (NCBI): domain Bacteria; kingdom Pseudomonadati; phylum Pseudomonadota; class Gammaproteobacteria; order Enterobacterales; family Morganellaceae; genus Xenorhabdus; species Xenorhabdus littoralis. Next base: position 17,096 of record NZ_VCDP01000005.1, on the reverse strand, counting down.
CAGCCGCGCAATATAGCTGACAGCGATCAACATGATTGAACCGACCAGCAGCCAGCCAAGCATAGTGCGATAAAATTGGAACATTTCATCAAACGCAAGTTTGCGATCGACCCAACTGACACCTTGTTGTTCTTCAGCCAATTGACGCATCATCACACTGTTTTTCACGCCGTTTACAGGGAGCAGGACACCGCTTTGACCATTCGGCAGCGTTATCCACATCAGGCGCCAACCTTCACTGACGATACTGTTGAGCCAGTCATCGGGCATGACAGTCATGGGAAGGATATCCGGCTGCCTGATTGTCAGTCCTGCGTCTGTCAGACGAGCCATAATATTAGGAATGGCAGCCTTGACCAGTTCAAGATCCCTGTGCTGTTGGGCGAGGGAAGAGAGAGGCAGGCGCTGATAATGGCTGATGTTTCCTTGTTGTTTTTCTGCATCCAGCTTAGGAATAAAGGATTCCAGTCGTTGCAATGTTTGCTCCGCATTATCGCCGTAAACAACGAACCATTTTTGATCACTGCGTTGTCCGGTTAGTGCTGCGATGCGTTGTTCCTGCTGATGGATATCCTGTGGCAGAGCTTGTAACTGGGCAATATCATCATTGATCTGCAAACGGGAGATCCCCAGTATGGCAAAAACCGCCAAGATTGCGGGCAGTCCCATAGAAAACCGTTTATTGCGTCGCCACAAAGCCAACCAGCGCATTAGCGTAATCATGGCCGGGATCGGGCGTACCGGCAGGTTTTTAGCCAATGAGGGATACCAGCAAACGACAGTCAGGCAGGAAGCTGTCAGTCCGGCGGCGGCAAATACCGCTAATTGACGCAAGCCGGGGAAGGGCGCAAACATCATGATCAAATAGGCAATGACGGTTGTCGCTAAGGCCATCAATAAAGCAGGTAAAACTTTCCGCATACTCTGCCACGGCGTAACTTCCTGCCCATGAACCATGCGCTCTGTCAGATAGTAAATGGCATAGTCAGCAGAGATACCGATGATACTGATGCTCATTACCAGCGTCATGAAATGCAGTTCGCCAAAAATCCCCAAGGTCGCCACAGTTCCGGCCAACGCGCCGATACTGATTGACAGGAGACACAACAACAACGGTTTCAGGGAGCGGAAAACGCCATAGATAAGCAAAAATACGCCAAAGACTGTCGCGCTACCTAATGTCGAAATATCGTGCTTTGCCTGCTGCGTGGCGTAATCACTGTAAAACAGGGTTCCCCGTGAAATCACTTCGGCATCAGGAAACTGCGTTTTCAGCGATTGCTGTAACTTATTCAGTTCAGTAACGGCATGATGCCCTTGCTGCATATCAAAGGAGGAGTTGTTGAGTTCTCCGTGGAGCAGATACCAGCTTTTTCCGGCATTATCTTTGGCAACTAACCAGCCATTCTGAAGCCGCAATTGGCTGGATGTTTGCTGGAGCGCCAGTTGTGAGCCTCTGACCAGCATTAAGGGATCATGACTGAGCTCTTGCCCACTGACACCGGAAAATGCGGAATAAACCTGAGACAGTATCCAGTTTGCTTGCTGATTGCCATTATCCTTCAATCTGTCACGGGTGGCAGGATCAAGCATCGCATTACGGTGTTCATAGTAAAAACGTCCCCATGCTTGTTGCTGGTCTGCCGTCATTGGCCCTTTGATCTTGGACAGAAACGGTGTTTTTTGCAGGTGTTCTAACCAATATCGGGCAGGTGCGGGATCTTCTTTTTTCCCCGGACTGACCATCCACACCAGTTGGCGATCAAGGCGTTGCATAAACTCGTCTTGTAATGCGGGTGGCATATCTCCTGCGCTTTGGGCAGGAAGTAACGCCAGTACGCTGGTGGACAAACGAGACTGAGGTAACAACGCAGCCAGTGATATGAGCAGGATACCGAATATAAGTAACCAGAATAATGCCAGCAGGCGCGGCTCAGAATTTGAAGTGTTGTTCTTCTTCATTGCTCAGCGCCTCTGGCGTTAGTCGGTGTTGGGTAAAAGAGAGTTCAGTGTGATCTCCTTGACGGTCAGTCAGTAGAATCGCATTCAGATTAGCTTGACCATTCAGGGTAATCGCTGTGAACAACTTGTCCAAAGGAGAGGTTTTGGGTGTCAGAATCAAACGCCATTTTTCCTGTCCCAGATCGTCGAATTCGATTTTGAAATTCTCTTCCAATACGACCTGATCTGCCTGAAATAGTGCCCGCATCAAATGGTTGAACTGAAACAGTTGTGGATTGGAATCCGCAGTGATCACTTGGGGCGCTTGTCCCGGCATGACTTGTACCATACGGCTGTCATCCAGTACCAGTGTCAGCGGGAATGGTTTTTGCTGATGCCACCACAAGCCTTTATGCTGTGAAACCAACATCTCACCGCTGGAATGCAGAGGTTGAGGCATTCCCTGAATTTGGCGCACCTGTGTGAAATTAGCCCGGACAATCGGTTGATGCGCGAACCGCTGTTGTAGTTCATCAAGAGTAATGGCATGTGCCACATTATTGATTGCCAGAAAACCGGCTGTCAGGAATAACAGCATCCACCGCCATTTTTTCATGGTTTGATCCCCATGCATTCGAAGAGAACGTCCGGGCTGACAAAACTCATTTCTTGTGTTTTTTCAGAGACTGCGACTTGGATGGTATAACCCATCGTTGTTTTTTGGCCACTTGCGGCATTAAAAATCTGATAGGCGATTTTCAGGCGGTTTTCAAATTCTTCAATGGTGGCCCTGACGCGTATTTTTTGTTCGAACAGGACAGATGAACGGTATTTGATTCGAGCATCAACAACGGGCCAGACATACCCTGACTCACGCATTTCACTATAACCATAATTCAATTGGTTCATCAGCGCTTCACGGGCAATTTCAAAATAGCGGAAGTAATTCCCGTGCCAAACAACGCCCATCGGATCGGCATCATGAAATGGCACGGTTAATTCAACCTCGGCTGTAAAACGGTGATCAGTCAGCATTTTTTATTCCTTTTTTGTCCGATCGGTCGGTAATTGCCAAAAATCGAAAAAATTGAACCAATCAAGCGGGGATTGCAGAGCGTAGTGTTCCAAGCGGGATGCATAGAGATCTACGGTCTGCTGCAACGCTTGTTCTCTTTGTTTACGTGGCAGTTCCAGAGGGTTGGCAAAGTGCTCACAATAAATCTTGAATTGGTTATTTTGTCGGAGAGCAAACATCAATAGCACTGGACAACGTAATACCGATGCGAGGATAAATGGCCCTTGTGGAAATGGTGCGGGATGACCGAGAAATTCGCTCCAGACAACGCGTTGGGTATTGGCCCGTGAAGGATTGATCGCAATCCGATCACCGACAATCGCCACCCATTCGCCGGCATCAATTTTTTCTTTCAGCATGATGGCGGTATCTGCCCCTACATCCGTGACAGGCAGTAAATTGACCCCCGCTTGTGGTGAGATTTCTTCGGTAATCTGCTTGAAGCGTTGGGCATGTTCAGTAAACACCAGCGCATTGATGGTTTTTTGCCCCGCTCGTTGTGCCAGTGCCCGGCAAACTTCAATATCGCCCAAATGTGAAACCAGCAGCAATTTACCGCCTGAGTCTCCATCCAATAGTGTTTGTTCGGCACCCTCCGCAAACCTGATATCTTTCCCCCATTTCAAATCACCGCGCCAGCTTGCTATTTTGTCCAGCATAGCGCTACCGAAACGCAGGTAATGGCGGTAACTATCAAGGCGTTGCGGAATGGTGATTCCTTTGCCCTGCATGGTATTTTTCAGCCGCTCAAGATATTGGCGGGAAGCTTGACGTTGTGCGCCACCGGTTGCCCAAAAATAGCCCACGACAGGATAGAGCAGACACTCAAAAGGTTTGCGTCCGAGCCATCGATAAACCGCCAGCATAAATTTCATGCCCAGCAGCCCTTTACGCTCTTTAATATCAGACCAATGACTGCGGTTATTTTTACGCCATAGCAGAGAAGGGATGCGTGGCAACATGCCGAAAAACAGACGGGTATGCATCCATGAGATGCTGAGGTTATCTCTCAGCGCATCGAAATGAGACAGGCCATTTTCAGGATAAGTGACTGTTGTCGGTACAAATTCACTTTCTGTTCCCTGCCAATAAAGCCGCACCATGATTTCGATATCAAAATCCATCCGGCGGCCAATCTCCTTTTCAGCCAATAATTGCAACGTAGGGGCCAACGGATAAACCCGAAAACCACACATACTGTCTTTGATGGAAAAAGAGAGGGTTTCCAGCCACACCCAAAAATGAGTGATATAGCGCCCATAAAGGCGGGATTTTGGCACTGATACATCATACATCGGGTTGCCAGAAATTAATCTGTCAGGATACTGCTGTGCTTTGGCTAAAAACAGGGGGATGTCTTCAAGACAGTGCTGCCCATCCGCATCCACTTGCAAGGCATGGCTATAACCTGCGTCCGCTGCTGCCCGCATTCCGGCCATGACCGCCCCCCCTTTACCCTGATTCTGTTCAAGGCGGAGAAGAGTCACATGAGGAATGGATTTCGCCAGATCCTCAAGGTGGTGTTGAGTATCGGGTTCACTACCATCATCCACAATGAAGCAGTGAAGCTGATAGGGCGATAATCGTTCCAGTACCGCAGGCATGGTTGCACCGTGGTTATAACAAGGTATGACTATGCAAGGCGTAATACTGTTCATGCTCAGCGACATAACTTTATCTTTCCTTGGCTGGCAGTCTGGTATTCGTCTCCGTCAGGGACTTTTACGCCGTAATTGAAAATCAGAAGCTGCTTTTCTTCTTCCCACTTGATTTTCAACAGTAATTTATCATCCGGTTGCAGGGGAAACTGGAATTTCACCATTTCAATCGAAGAAAAAGACCAGCCCGGAGCCAGCAGCGTTTGGGCATAATGCATAACCCAATCTATTTGAGCCACGCCCGGTAAGAGTGGCTGAATGGGAAAATGCCCACGAAACCAATCTAAAGCAGGATCTAAATACAGTTGTACAATGGCCTCATTTTGAGCCGGTTGCTCGCGGTGAATTTCAATGGGTTTCATTAAATAGTTCCTGTAACTCAGGCCATGAGCGTTTGCCTTGGGCATTCAACGGAATAGCTTGGACGACTCGCCAGTAACGAGGCAATGCGACGGATTCCAGCCAAGGCTTCAATAGGTGACGCCAATCTTGTGAAAATTTGCGTATCCCTTGTTGCTGATAACGTTGGTAGGCTTCGTGATCCAAAACCACTACTGCCCCAATATGATGACGTTTTCCCCGATTGATGAGCAGCGCTGAGGCATCTGTGATCTCATGAATTTCACACAAACGGCGTTCAATTTCTGACAGGGAAATACGTTTTTCTTCGATTTTTACCAGACGGTCACGACGACCCAATAACGTGAAGTTACCTTGCTCATCGAAATCAAGCCGATCATCCAAAACCAAACCTGCGGGATCAGCAAGTAGTGGAGAACAGACTCGCAGGTTCTTTTCCAGATCTTCAAGGAATGAGACGCCAGCAAATTTTGTCCAGACAGTATTGTCCGTTTTACGGTTGCGCCAAGCCATGATGCCTGTTTCGGTACAACCATAAATTTCATGAGGGGCAATGTTAAGCCACTGCATGACTTGTTCTGCATGGGCAAAATGCAACGGCCCGCCCGCAGAAACGACAAAAGAACAATCAGGAGCGGAGAGTTTGTCATCAAGTCGTTGCAGAAAAGCAGGACTGCTGATCAATGCACAACGTGGGCCATTGGTAAGTTGTTCGGGAAATTCCACCAGTTTGCGTTCGAAGGGTAAACCCAGTGACATTGGCAACCAGATACGGAAGGTCAGGCCATACAAATGCTGATGACTGACTGAAGCCCTGACAATGCAGGATTGCAGTTTATCTCCCCATAAGGCAGCCAGCCATTGGGATTCAAGATCCATGACGGTGACTGGTTTGATTACTTGCTGAGGAACGCCCGTTGAACCAGAAGTGAACATCACCAGCACGGCATCGGACGGGATAGTCGGTAGTGCGATGTTAAGGGATGTTTTTGCTGTGATATCATCAACTTCTTGGTGAGATGGCGTGACCTGCCAGCAAGGACAGGACAAATCCAGAGGTAAATCTGTCAACACACCATCAAACAGCGATTGCTGTTCCTGTAATTGCGCCTCGCGGCAATGCCCAGGAATAACAGGTGTTTTACCCGCATGAAGCGTTGCCAACAATGCGACACAGAAAAAATAGCTGTCCTCAAAACACAAGGCCCAACGGTGAGCTGAATCCCCAGTCGGGTTCTGTGCTTCAATAGCTGAATTTTCAACCTGTTGACTTTCAAAATATAAATATAACGCGGTAACATCCTGCCGAAGTTTATTCAGGCTGATGATGTGATTTCCCCAACTGATGAGTCGGTCGGGGCAATTATTCTCTGATAGCCATTGGGATATGGGCTGTGCTCTCATTTTTTTCTTACCCGTTGGCGTACCAGCCATTCAATGGCAAGGAGCAATCCAATGAATAGATAACTCACCATTCCGTTCCATAATGTCCACAGATTCATATCGTTATACAGGCAAGTACCAAGCGCCACGCTGCCATTAAAGAGAAAGAACAGGCACCAGATGTAAGTGACTTTACGTGTATAAACAACGCCCTCAGGGGGTAAATCAGGCTCTTTAAAACGCGCCATTCTTTCAATGATGGGAGGCCCATAACGCAATGAACCACCAAACAGTGCCAACAGAACAGCATTAACAACCACTGGGTAGTACATCAGCAATTGGTGATCGCGCAGGAATAAACTGGCCAGTCCCAGAATTATTCCTGTAATGGATAATATCCATCCGGCATCCCAGCCCGCGTTCTGCTGATTGCGGGTTTGGTGCCTGTTCAGCAGTAATCGCAAAACAAAAAACAGAATAATCACAATCAACATTGCATGAAATTGACCGTAATTGACCATCGCCCATACCAAAAAAGGCCAGACGATCAACATCACGGTATTAGCAATGCGGAGTAATAAAATCAGTGGCTTCAATGAACTACCCAAATGTTTGTTATTTATTTCTGTTTTGCTGATTACTCTTCTTTCAATAATTGCTCGACGGCATCCACAACATCCTGAACGGTACGGACAGATTTAAACGCCTCTGGTTTAATTTTACGTCCGGTTTTTTTCTGTAAATGAACGACCATATCAACCGCATCAATGCTATCGAGTTCCAGATCTTCATAGAGTCGTGATTCGGGGGTAATGTCTTCAGGAGACAGTTCAAACAGTTGAACTAATAGCTGGGACACTTCCTGAAAAATGGCTTGTTTTTCCATGATGGCACCTGTTCTTATGCTTGCTGGGACTGGATGTAAGTCGCTAATGTGGCTACAGAAGAAAAATGTTGTCTCATTTCTTCGCTTTCTGAGGACAGCACGATGCCATAGCGGTTTTTGACTGACAGACCCAGCTCCAGTGCATCAATGGAGTCCAGCCCTAAGCCGTCGCCAAACAAAGGCGCATCGGTTTCAATATCAGCAGGTGTGAGATCTTCCAGATTCAGGGTATCTATGATTAATTGTTTTATTTCAATGTGTGATTCTTGCATCATCGTATCCGACGTCTATTAATGTGATGGTGTTAGTAATTGAGTGAGCTGGCGATTGAGCTGGCGGGCAGCGATGGCATGTCCGTTTTCAATATCGACAGCAAAATTCTCATTGGTGAGCTGATCACCAATCGTTATGGTGTAAATGGGTTTTTTCGGCGGAATTTGATACCACTTGCTTTTTTTATCCAACATCTTTTGGCTGCAAGTAATATGAATGATCCGCAAATCACACTCACATCGCACGGCGATATTGGCAGCACCGCGCTGAAGTGAAATAGGGTGACCGGGCGTTGTACGTGTTCCTTCCGGAAAAATTAAGATATTGCTCCCGGAAGCCAGTCGCTCCCGGCAAACAGGCAGCAAGGTTTCCGCATCACTATTGATGAGATAACGTGCTGAACGGATCACACCACTGACAAAAGGATTACGCAGCAATGCGGATTTGACGATGCAATCCACATCCGGCAGTGTTGATGCCAGTATAACGTAATCCAGCAAGGTTGGATGGTTGGCAACGATCAAACAGCCTTTATCCGTTCGGATTTTCTCCAGATCATGGAAGTGGTAATCCAACACGCCTAATTTTCTGGTCAAAAAAAGGAACAGGCGAAAACTGAATGAAATACTATGACGAGCAAGATGGCGGCGCTTGTCTTCATTGCGTTGAAAGACCAGCAATAAATTAAACCAAATGAGGGAGAGCAGTAACCCTCCTACGCCAAACAGGGCGAAGCAAAACCCGGTCATGAGCAGACGCCAGAGCCATTTAATCCGCTCAGTGATATTGATTGTTACTTTCTTCGCCATCTTATCGGTTCCAATTCCATTGGCAATGATCGCCTGAAACAATGAAATTTTGCTCCCCTCGTAACCAGCTATGCAAAAACTGAAGGCTTTGAGGAAGAGGAGACTCATTTTCCGATGAGTCACGTTGTTCATCGCGAGCTTGTTTTTTACAACAAAGATGAGAGCCTCGTTCCAGTAACAGTGCGACTGCAAACGGATAGGTTGGCGTGTTGGCATCAATGACATTGTGATAAAAACGGGGTATCTCACCATCAAAATCGACGAGCAGGACTTTGTTGTAACCCGCATGGAGAAGTGTTGCTACTTCAAACAATCCTTGCTGAAAGCTGTCAATGCCCGCAGAAACGGAAGAAGAAACCAGAGGTGCTTTAGCCACAATAGTGAGATTGCCCACCGAAGAGTTATGGACAGACATCGCAAAATTGGTTGGTGAAACGCTCTCTGTCTGCGCCAGATTCTGCAATATCTGATAATTGCGCTCCAGCTCACCATGACGGCTGGTATAGACAATAGCATCGACTTGGTTGCGGCGCAGGATGCTCAAACCACAATCAACGGCAAGACGGCTGCCGGAACTCAGACGACGAGCTGTCATCATGGGTAATTGGGTACATTTTGCCAATGGACATGACGCATCAATTATTGCCGATGATGTCGCAGACCATTCTTTCCACTCTTCAGACATAGAAAGCCCCGGAGCAATGGCTTGCCAATCTGTAATATCCAATGTCAATTTCATGAAATACCGTTCGTTACTGCTTTTTGCAGATCAGTAAAGTGTGTCCAAGCCCTAACTGATCAATCTGGTTCTCTATCACCAACCCAGCTTTATTAAGGAATTGGGTAAAATCATTAATGCTGTAAAAACGACTATTACCATTTGCCATGCAAGTAAAATAAAGCGAGGTCGCATTGAGGCTATAAGCCGCTGCTTCAAAAGGCTGGCAGTCCCAGAATAGCTCCATGATGCAAATTCGTGCATCAGGTTTCATGGCTGCTGAGATCTTGCGTAGAATGCCTACAATTTGTGTTTCGGAAAAACAATCCAAGAATTGGCTCATCCACCAGATATCTGCTTCTGTGGGTAATTCTTTATCCGATAACATATCTACAGGATAGCCGAAAATACGATCAGCCATGCCTTGGCTGCGTATATTTTCTTCAGCCAGTTTTATTTGCTGGGGTAAATCCAGAATAGTGACGCTGACTTTACTGTCATATTGGCAACAGCGCAATGCCCATTTTCCTGTATTACCACCGACATCATAAACCACTTTAGGATTCATCGAAAAAACGGTTTTTAATGCAGCACTAAAAGCGGAATCAGAATAAAAATGGTCAAAGGAAAACCAACTTTTTTTAGCAGGTTCGGGTAATTGACTCAGTGCCGGATAAATTGTCGGCCATTCACCGAATACTTGTAAGCCAGCAGGCTTATTTTTCATAAGGGATTCTTTTAGATGAAATAGCCCTTGGTAACAAACGTCTTGGGTAAAGTCCATATTGACGCGGGTCATTTTATCATGCAGTAAATAATGACCAATTTTACTGAGGAAATAACGCTCATCTTGCTTGATAATAATCCTGCCGCTCAACCCCATATCCAGCAAAATACCCACACCATAGCTATCTAATTCTGAACTGCTACAAATTTCATCTTTGGTTGCACCGTTTTTATGATTTTTGTCCAGAAAAGATAAAATCCCGCAATCGCGTAGCCCGATTGCAGTTTGAAATAGCATGGGAGCAAAAGCAATGCGTTGAGCCTCAGTAATTGCCTCAAGTGCACTGAATTCGTCTTTGTCATAATTGTAGGGTGCGGTCATATATCCAAATATCCGATATGTCTGTAGTCAGAAAATATATTGAAAGATTAAAGCCTATCTCATCGGGAGCTTGTCACTTATTAAGAGCTACCCTTCATCTATCAAGTTATACCCGTCGTCGTTCAAACCGTAGCTTGAAATCCATCGGATATACTTCTTGAAATCTACTGAGATTAGGCTATTGAAATAACGTTTATTTATTAGCGAGTAGCGCTAAATTTAACTGAATATCTCTATCCAGATTATTGACCCAACGGTTATAATTGCGGTGAATTTTCCCGTTGTGCTCTCTTAATTTATGACTGGTGACATAATTAATAGAGTAGTTTTTGTTGGTATAGTTGATGCGTATCTGAACATCGTGATCGCGATTTTTCAGGAAGCCATTAATCACACCTGGCGAAACTTCAGTCATGACCCATTTGCGTTTTTTACCGGCTTCCAAAATGGCTTTTTTCACGGAAGACTCGGAGTTATGCGTCATGATGGTTGTTTGGGGAGTTAATATTGGTACGTTGCGCGCACAGCCTGCGAGCGTGACGATACAAGCCAGGCTGATTAATAGCTTATGTGAAGTTTTCATCATTTTTCTCTTGTTAGATAAGACGACGGGTACAGCTTGTGACATAGTGAATTTGCGTCCAGTAGTTTAAATAAATTCTTACTACACTGCCACCGTTATCATTTAATTATGGCCATAATTAAGAATTTCACTTAATTCCATTCGATTTTATCTCTATTTTTCAAGGCATTTTAGGGTTCATTAACTATGAAATAGTGTATTTGTATTTATTTAATCTATGAGTTTCAAATTAGGCGGGAAAGATTAATTTTGATGTTTATATTTGCATTTTTTGAATATTGGATGTGATTTCTATTTTTGTGACGAGTTGTAGAGAGTGGTGTTTTGTAACTGAGGTGATAAGTTTTTCGTTAATAGTTACCATGGTTATTCTAATTTATAGCTCAAGAACCTGTATGTTTTTGGTGGCTGATTTCAGCTTAACCATCGGGTGCCATACTTATTACCCGTATTTGGTATGGGGTTTTTTATGAAAAAAATTTAAGTTTACTCAATCTGATTTGTAGTATGAAAGTGATTTCAATATTCGTGAAGGTAGGCAAATTGGTCGATGTCAGGGCCTGATTTTCTATATTTTAGCAAACTTGCATGAAAGTGAGGGGGATATATCTCATTATATGAGAAATCATCATGAACTCAGATCAAATCATGTTGGATTTTTGGTTTGGAGTGACTCTGGTTTATTTATATTTGATTCTAATACCGGAGGCCAACTCGTTGATATAGGCTGCTTCCCCCTGAAGGTATTGAAGGCTGTTTGAATGCTATGTATATCAGTAAAAATAGTAAAATCAGAGTTAAAATTATTTTTATAGTTAAATATTATTTACTTTATAAAAACAACTCATATATTTTTGATGCATTAAAATAAATAAAATAGTTCTTTTTAAAGCGGAAGCTTTAATGAATTTTTTAATGTTGGTCATGGTTAAACAAAATAGAGTAGCTATGGTAATCACTGTATGAAACAGTATTCTCTATCTGGAAGTGACTGCACGCGGTGCTAAATACAGGCGCATGAAACACCGCCGCCCCACCGATAAGAAAGAAGACCGGCTCGCTTTTGAGATCTATCCGGCTATATCTTTAGCTGATGCGCGTGCTAAACGTGATGAAGCCAAAAAGCTGATGGCTCAGGGTATCGATCCCAAAGCAGAGAAAAAAGGTACCCTCCCCCCATCGAAAGTGGCATACCAGTAACAAATTCTGGAGTGACAGCCACTGCCAAAAAGTGCTGTGCCGCCTTGAACAGTATATCTTCCCGCATATCGGCAGGCTCGATATTACCACGTTAAGAGCAAGCCAGCTTTTAGCTCCGGTCAAAGCCATTGATGCTTATGGCAAACATGATATTGCCCAACGGCTACGGCAGCACATCATGGCCATCATGCGATATGACGTTCAGAATGGTATTCTGGCATCCAACTCGGCTCATAATATGACGGGTGCCCTCACCTTTTTCAATTCTTTAAAAATCGTGATCTGGTTTGGATATTGATTTCATTCCCTATCTCAATGGCTATTATTAATATCCTTGCAAGGGAGAGCACAAATGAAAAATAGAGATATAAGGTTAAAAAGGAGTCCGGAAGTTCTTGACCGCTACTCTCCGATCCATTTCGGCCGCGCTATTCCGCTGCCGATGGCGGGCGGTGAATCAGGCATGTTTCAGTATCCGCCGATTGGCACGATAGTTGAAATAGCAGCAGCGGGAGGCAGTCTAGCAGCGCGTAACGCAAGAGGGCAGTCAGCACATCGCTGACGGCGATTACTGCTTGGCGGCCTCCTCAAGTCTGGTTGCCAGTGTGGGAAAAGAAGCGAATATTGAAGTCGGCCGGAAGCTGATAGAAAAAATAGGCCTGCTTCGCCAAAGCATCGCCGGAGCCAAACAAGAGATAGTTGCGCCCGTGGTCTGGGCAGCCAGCAAATCAACGTCATGACCCTGATGTTAGACACGCTGGATGTCGTCAGGGAACTGGCCGCCGCCCATACCCATTACAATACAGGCACGCCAGAGAACGCCGGCGCGATACGCAACACGGCCGCTAAATCGGATGGGCTGAAACAAGAAGTATTCGCCTGTGATTGGGTGAATATCGTTCATTGTGTGAGAATTTTCACGCCATTGCATAGGTTGATATTTTATGCTAGGGGCATTAAACTGATTATGTTAGTTGAAGAGTAACACTGATGAGAACCAATCGGACAGGCAGTGTAAAGGCAAAGGTTGGGAAAAATCGCGCTCCTTAAACAGGAGCAAACGGATGAAAGCGTTTATTGACACCGCTATTATCGTTCTTAAAGCGTTAGTTGCGTTTTTAGAACTGATCCGTACCTTTCTGAAATAGATAACGGAAACGTAGCTAAGGCCATCGGGTTAACCGCCCGGTGGCCTTTAACATTTACAGTGCTCGCAGCTCTCTTCATCTCTATTCAATTTATTCTCTCTCACCAAACGTAACCAGACACACACAGCGCCATTATCAATTAAGTTGACTCCGTCCCGTGGTTAATCTGGATCACGTTCCTGAGCCACGTTCACACTACACAATCCCCACGAAATAAACGTAAACCAGACGTAAAACGCACTACTCCGCACCCGCCTGCACGTTTTGGATCAAAAACGGATCACGGGAAAAAACCAACAAAATGATATTAAAGGGAAAATTCTATTTTACGTGAGAAGTAGGATCACGAAGAAAGGATAAAGGAAATTTTAAAATACAGGAACGGTGCGGCTTTGTGGTAGAAGAAAAACTGAAATCAAGTGAATCAGAGTTAATATATTTTTAGTGGCAGCAAAAATTTTTTCTATTTAGTTCATTCGGTTAAAAAACGTTCTCTATTACTGGTGACTCAGACACTGGACGGTACTGTTACGGGCGCTCAGACCATCAAGCCAAACGGCGAAAAACGCCTTGTTTCCGGTACGCAGAAAAAAGGGAGTGTTATTCCAGTATCTGAAATTACCGGAATGCCTGACACCATCATCATTACCGAAGGTTAACTATACATCAACTCTACATTCTCTTCATTAATCTAAAAAGTGGGTGAACAGATGATACAGTCAGTGGATATCATATTAATTGCATCAAACCCAGATATAGCAAGGCTTTCAGGGTATTGTGCAGAGGATGCATAACTGAGGAGGTGAAAAAGATTTTTAGGGGGCTTCTGGCAATTAAACGAAATCAGAAGTAAATACTGTGCGCAATCTGGTTTTTATTTTTTGGTACTACCTCAAATTCAAATTATGTAATCATCTGATTTTATTTAAGAATAGAAGTTAATCACAATTTCATTGATGGACTTTTATTCATACTGGTATAGATAAATAATTCTGTTATATCCTGTTTCATTACGCATTTATCGGAAGCGCTGTTACAGGAGACAAGAATGTCACACATCATTTACTTGTCGTTAAAGGGCAAGAAGCAGGGTTTAATTTCAGCGGGCTGTTCAACGCCCGAATCTATCGGAAATCGGTATCAAAAAGGACGTGAAGATCAAATACAGGTATTGAGCCTGAATCATTCGATGAGCCGTGACCAGAACGTCAATCATCAACCAGTCAGTTTTGTGAAACCCATTGATAAATCCTCTCCCCTGTTAGCGATGGCAATAGACGGAAACGAATTGCTGGATGCCAGTTTTGTGCATTACAGGACAAGCCAGATGGGACAACTGGAGTTCTTTTATGAAATCAAGCTGACCAGTGCCACTATTGTGGATATTTCCTATAATTATCCGCATTCAATCAATGATAATGGTGCGATACCACATGAAGTTGTGATGCTAGATTATAAGTCCATTTCATGCAATCACATCGCCGCAGGGACTTCGGGTTACAGCATTTCACAATTAGCGGGACGTGAAGAGGAAAAACCACTTTTATCCGGGTTCTCTAATATTAAGCCACTGATTAACGAAGAACCGGTGAAAAATTCACGACACCATGCGCGCTATCGTTGTACGGATGACGAAGGAAATCTTTTAATTGAGCGTAAATATCGTGTTTGCCTGCCGGATGGTCAGATAAAAACAGGGACAACTGATAAGCAGGGGTTTACCCAATGGCATCTCACGGATGACAAAAAGAACCTGAGTTTTCATATCTTAAAGGATTAATACCATGCCAACCTATACCGTTCAGACAAAAATAGAATCCAACGTACCTGTTGAAAACCTGCTTTATGACTTAGCCATTTATCGTAAGGATGCAAAAGGAAATTTCCATATCTTGCTTGATGTTTTTCAGGAGAAAGTACAGAGTAATTATGAAACACAACAGCATATCACGCAGGAAACAGACGACGATCTTTCTGTGATTTATATCATGCAAATTATGCTTCACCGCAAACATGGCTCAAATATATTTCCGGCACTGCAAACCCATTTTAAGAAAATGTATACCCTCGGTGAATTAACCTCCGGTAAAGCCTGTTCGGAGAAAAAACGGGAAAATGCCTGTTATTTTGAAAGTACAGTTGAAACAAAACCTGTCAGTGACGGGGATAATACCGTTGAATTAAAAATCACTATTCCTGAACGACCTTTTATTGCGAAAGAATACCCCATTGGTCATGAAAAAGATCCGTTCGAGAAAAGTAAAATTGAATCGGAAATTCAGGACAGATTATCGAAAAGAACTTATCCGAATCAAGGATGGGCTAGTTTATGTGGCCCTGCTGCGTTTTTTTATTGCTTACAGATGGATAGACCCGATGTTTATGAGCAATCCGCCCGTGAATTATGGCAATATGGAAGAACTAAAATTGGCCAATTAGAAATTAAGCCAGGTGATGGTTGTCGTCATCCTAGCGGATCCTTTCATAATGATGATGAGCCAACAATTTCAGGTTTAGATTGGATAACATTGGCGAGTTTAAGAGACTCTGAAAATATCATTTTTAGTTATGATAAAGTTGATTATGAAATATCTGGTATTACAATGTGGGGGAAATTAACCGAATGGTTTGAAAAATCAGGTTATGAAAAAATCTTTGATAACATAAGTCTTTCCCATAGTAATATCACCGACATAATAACTTTAAACGACTATATAAAAAAAGGGTATAGGGTCGTAAGTTTAATATCTGTTGGAATGCTAAATGGAGTCCGTGGCGATACTTCAATGAAAAATCATTGGATTGTATGGGAAGGCGAAGTTGGCTCAAAAGGAAAAATAATAAATTTAGATGATACAAACAGTGAAAATAACATAGTTAATTTAAAGATGTTTACTTGGGGAGGAGTTAGTGAATGGATTAAACCCAATAGTAATTTAAATTATTTTTTAAAACATACATTTGGAGGATTGGTTTTTAGACCGATAAAATAAGTATGAGAAGAATTTTTTTTATTATATCCATTTTTTTAATTTCGGCTTGTACAAGACAAGCTGTCTATATTTATCCTGATGGAAACTCTTTGAAAGATGCTCAGGTAGGTGTTCCATATAATGAGTTGATAAGTATACCGGGTGTTATAAATATGGGTTTTTCAGCCAAAATAACACCTTCAAACTCAGGCTTGACATGGAGTCCTAGTGATTATGCAAAACCTGTTCTGCCTGCAACAGCAAAAGACTATAGCCGTATTCAAATTCAAGGAACTCCAATACATCCCGGAGAAATACAGATCAAAATATCTGGAGGGATTTATGGAAACATGTTTACAAAAGTGGGTAAATTTAATAAAACTTACACCATAAAAGTAAAAGAATAATTGTTATTATAATGGCGATATATATCGCCATTTTTGTATGCTTGCTCAACATGACAATAACTATTTCTTATTATTTTTCATGATGTTAAAAAATTTATTGAAAAATAAATTAACTACAAAATACCATGAAAAAATCACTCGAATTACGTCAACAAAAATCCGATTTAACCCAACAAATGCGCTCGCTTCTCACCAAAGCGGAAGACGAAAAGCACTCACTGAATACCGATGAAGCCAAACAGTTCGACGAACTGCGCAGCGAATCCGACACGCTGAATGCTGAAATTGCTCGTTATGAAGCATTGGCTGATGAGGAACGCAGTCAGGTAAAAGCCCAACCGACCAGCAAAAAACTCAGCAATGATGAACTGCGCCACTATGTTCTGTAGTAGTACATTAAATCCGGACACCTCAAAAGCCTGCTAATGTTATTAACATGACAATGAGGTATGACGATGAAATTGAAACCCACCAAACACCATTATTCCGTTGAATTGAAGCTGGAAGCTGTTCAGCAGGTTGTTCTCCATCAGCAACGGGTTGTCGATGTCGCCTGTTCACTGGGAGTCGATAGC